>NZ_NHSG01000437.1:0-12336 GCF_020024005.1 Streptomyces purpurogeneiscleroticus | reverse complement strand
GGTCAGGCCGAGCGGTCGTGCGGGCGCCGAATGCGGCGCCAGGCCGCCGGGGCCGCGCTGAGCAGGACCGTCAGGCCGACCGCCGCGGCCACGCCCTGCCACGGCTCGCTGAAGAGCGAGCCGCCCAGGATGCCGATGAGCTGGTACGTCGCCGCCCAGGCCAGGCAGGCCGGCAGATCGCCGCGGGCGAACCACCGGACCGGCAGCTTCGCCAGCAGGCACGCCAGCATGATCGGGATGCGCCCGGCCGGCACCAGCCGGGACAGCACGAGCACCTGTACCCCGTGCTCGTCCAGCCGCGTCCGCGCCTGCGCCAGCCGCTCCGGCGCCGACCGCTCGCGCAGCCGCTCCAGCCACCGCGAGCCGTTCTTGGACCGCACCCCGCGCGCGCCCAGCCAGTACAGCGCCAGGTCGCCGAGGAACGCGGCGGCCGACGCCACGAGGAAGACCAGCAGCAGCGAGAACGGCGCGGTGTGGTGGAAGGCCACGGCCGCCGCCGAGCTGACCAGCGCCCCGGTCGGCACGACCGGCACCAGCGCGCCGAGCACCACCAGGACGAAGAGCGACGGATAACCGGCCGCCTGCTGCGTGGACTCCGGCGGGACCATGGCGGCCAGCGCGACGGCCGGTGTCCAGGAAGCGCTCACCGGCCCGCCGCCAGCCGCACGGAGGCGCCGTGCTCCAGCCGGTGCACGGTCACCTCGGGTGCCAGCAGCGCCGACTGCCGTACGAACTCCTGCCCCGGCGCGTGGAATTCGTGCGGCCGCACGGCATCCATCCCGATCGGCCAGTACGTGCCGTAGTGCACCGGCACGGCGTCGCGCGGCGCGAGCCGGGCCGCCGCGATTGCCGCGCGGTGCGCGTCCAGGTGCCCGTGACCGAGGAACGGGCCCCAGCCGCCCACCGGCAGCAGCGCCACGTCGCAGCCCCCGACCTCGTCCGCCATGTCGTCGAACAGCCCGGTGTCACCAGCGAAGTACGTCGTCGCCGCGCCTTGCATCACGTACCCGAGGGCGGGCACCCGGTGCGGCCCGTACGGCAGCCGCCGCCCGTCGTGCGCCGCGCGCACCGCCCGTACGGTGACCGCGCCGACCTCGGTCTTCTCACCTGCGTCGAGCTCCGTCACGGGCAGGTCGTGGGCGGCCGCGGTACGGCGCAGCCCGGACAGCGCGGCGGGCGCGCCCCGCGGCACGATCAGCCGCGTACCGGGCGCGAGGCGCGCGAGCGAGGGCAGGTGCAGGTGGTCGGCGTGCAGATGCGAGATGAGTACCGCGTCGGCGATAGCGGCGCGCCCGTCAGGGACGGCACCCCGGCGCCGCCGCAGGTGCGCGAGGCGCCGTACGAACAGCGGGTCGGTCAGCAGCCGCGTCCCGGAGTCCTCGACGGTCGCGGTGGCATGTCCCCACCACGTGACCTCCACCGACACGGTCTGACCTCCATACGCGCCTCACACCTCGCTCTTCGAGCCTACGCCCGAGCCGCGAAGGTTATGAAAGCGGCAAACACGTCCGGCCGTACGTCGAGGATCGGCCCGTCGGGGTCCTTGGAGTCCCGGATGTGGATGGTGGCGGGGGTGGGGGCGACCTCGACGCACTGGCCACCGGTGGAATCGCTGTAGCTACTCTTGAACCACTTCAGGTCGCTCATAGCTCATCCCTCAACTGCTCGATCAGCTTTACGGAATCCTCCGGCCGGAGGGCCTGGCGTCCGATCATGGCATAGCGCCGCGTCAGTACTCCGACCTCTTCCGGCCGGGAAACCAGAGTGCTCTGCCCCTCCACTTCCGTGTAGACCAGGGTCGTCAGTTCCGCCGTTTCGATGACCGTCATGGGGCCCGGTAGGCCAGCGTGCTCGCCCTTGTTCATCGGCATGACCTGCAGTACGACGTTGGGGCGTTCTGCGCACTCGAGGAGATGCTCGTACTGGCGGAGCATCACCTCACGCCCGCCGATCTGCCGCCTCAGCGCGCCCTCCTCGTGAATGCTGGTGATGCAGCACACCGGCTTGCGGTCGAAGAGGGCCTTGCGCTCCATCCGGGCAGCGGTGAGTTCCTCGATCTCCTCCTTGTCCAGCGGCGGAAAGGCGCACCCGAATACAGCCCGTGCGTATCCCTCGGTCTGCAGCAGACCGTCGATCAGCTGAGTGCAGTATGTGGACACGCTCAGCGCCGCCTGCTCCAGCTGCACAAAACCCCGGAAGTGCTCCGGATACCGCTCCAATCTCACGTACTTGGCCGCGGCGGCGATCACTCCGCCCGCCTCCAGCGCCCCCTCCGCGCTCTCCAGGAACTCATCCGTTGCCGGCTTCGCGCAGGTCTCCACCGCGCTCACCGCCGCGCCCGTGTAGTTCATCAGCGAGCCCAGTTCCGTCTGCGACAGGCCGCGGGCCGTGCGCAGGAGGCGCAGTACCTCCGCCAAGTACTGCTGTGCCGGGCTCAGGGCCTTCTTCTTCGGCTGCGCCATTGCAGCCCCCCTCAACGTGGTTCAACGGTCGGTCAACGGTCCACGTGCAACCACTACCGAGCGTAGCCACCACCACTGACAGTGGACCCCATGAACGCAGAAAGTCACCCGTGGTGCCAGCGGTTCACTTCCGTACCCCAGTCCGTGGGCCGGGCCAGGCGGGCCGTCCGCGCGGTGCTGCTCGCGCACGGCGTCGCGCCGGACACGGCCGACACCGTCGTCCTGGTCGTGTCCGAACTCGCCGCGAACGCGGCCCGGCACGGGCGCGTTCCCGGGCGGCTCTTCGAGGTGCGCATCGACCTGGGTGAGAAGGGTGAGGAGGGCGAGGACAAGGAGATCACCGTGGAGGTCTCGGACGCGGGCGACGCCCGCCCCGCGCTACAAGGGCCCACCGCGAACGCGGAAACCGGCCGCGGGCTCGTGCTCGTCGCCGCGCTGGCCACCGCCTGGGGCGTGCGGGACCGGCAGATCGGCAAGACCGTGTGGGCGCGGGTCAGCCGCTAGTGCGGCTCGGGGCTTTCGATGACGTACACCCGGACCGTGCGGCCGCACGTGGGGTCCACCGTCTCGCGGTCCAGCCGCATCCCCAGCTTGCGCATAATGCGTTCGGAGGCGTCGTTGCCGCGCTGCGCGATGCTGATGATCCGCTCCAGGCCGCGCTCGCGGAACCCGTAGTCCAGCGCGGCCCGCGCCGCCTCCGTGGCGATGCCCCGTCCCCAGTACGGCCGGCCCAGCCGCCAGCCGATCTCCACGGCGGGCAGTACCTCCGGCAGGAAGTGCGGTACCGACAGTCCGACGAACCCGGCCAGCTCCCCCGAGGCGCGCAGCTCCACCGCGAACAGCCCGAAGCCCTCGATGTCCCACTCCTGTTCCCAGGAGGAGATCCCGGAGGCGGTCTGCGTCAGGCTGCGCGTCGCACCGCTCCCGATCCAGCGCATCACCTCGGGATCGGCGTTCACGGCTGCCATCGGCTGAAGGTCTCCGGGGAGCCAGCGGCGCAATGTGAGCCGCTGCGTGTGCAAAGTGATCACGCTTCATCCTGCCAAATCCGGCTGCCGGGCCACCGCGCGGGAAGCTGTTTCCCGCCGACCGCTGCCGCTGCCATTGCCATGCCCATTGTCGGGGTTGTCCACAGGGGCCCGACCCGTCCCGGCGTGTGTGGCACGCTGAAGCGCGGACCGGTGACACGTACCGGACATGTCAGCGACATGTCGGAGGAAAGGTGAGTGCGGAGTGCGGCGTCCTCGATGGCGGAGCGCGGGCGGTGCCCTGCTGCGAGTGATCGCGGTCTGGGCGGTCTCGACCGTCGCCATGCTCGTGCTGGCCGGTGCGCTGCCCGACTTCCGGCTGCAGTCCGCGGACGGCGACAGCGCCACTCGTACGGCGGTGACCGCGGCGCTCGGCGCCGGTGCCTTCGGCCTGCTCGGCGCCCTGGTGTGGCCGCTGCTCGTACGGACCCTGCTGCTGGTGCCCGCGCTCGTGCTCGGCCTGCTGGTCTTCGCGCTCAACGGCTCGCTGCTGCTGGTCGCACTCTGGCTGATCCCCGACGGGCGCGGCGCGGCCTCCCCGGAGACGGCCGTGGTGGTTGCGGCCGTGATGTCCGCGGTGTCCTCCGCCACGGGCGCGGCGCTGGCTGTCGGGGACGACGACGCGTACCGCAGGCGGCTGGCCCGGCTGGCTCTCCGGCGGCGCGCCTCCGTGGTGCAGGACCCGGCGGGCGCCCCGCCCGGCACGGTCTTCCTCCAGCTCGACGGCGTCGGGCACGACGTGCTCGTGGACGCGCTGGCGGGCCCCGACCCGCTCATGCCCACCGTCGCGGGCTGGGCCGGTGCGACCCACTCGCTCACGCCCTGGCGCACCGACTGGTCCAGCCAGACCGGCGCCAGCCAGCTCGGCATCCTGCACGGCACCAACCACGACGTGCCCGCCTTCCGCTGGTACGAGAAGGAGACCGGCGAGGTCGTCGTCAGCAACCGCCCGACCAGCGCCGCCGAGCTGCAGCGCCGCGCGATGGCGAGGACCGGCAGCGGCGGCCTGCTCTCCGTGGACGGCGCGAGCCGGGGCAACCTCTTCAGCGGCGGCGCGGCGCAGCTCGCGCTGGTGCTCTCGGTGGCCGCCCGGCGCGGCCGGTACAACCGCTCCCGGGCCGGGTACTTCGCGTACTTCTCCGATCCGGCGAACGCCACCCGCACCGCGGCCTCCTTCGTGGTCGAGGTGTGCCGGGAGATCGGGCAGTCGCTGCGGGCGCGCTTCCGGGAGGACGGGCCGCGGGTCAAGCGCGGAGGGCTGTATCCCTTTGTGCGGGCCTTCGCGACGGTCGTCGAGCGGGACGTGGTGGTCGCCGCGGTGATCGGCGACATGCTGGTCGGCCGGACCGCGATCTACGCCGACCTGGTCGCGTACGACGAGGTCGCGCACCACTCCGGTCCGGAGAGCCGGGACGCGCGGCTGGTGCTGCGGCGGCTGGACCGTTCGCTCGCGCTGATCGCGAAGATCGCCCCGCACGCGCCGCGCCCGTACCGCATCGTGCTCCTCTCCGACCACGGACAGAGCGCGGGCGAGACGTTCGCCGGGCGGTACGGGCTGACGCTGGAGGACCTGGTGCGGGCCGGCTGCGGGCTGCCGGTTTCCAGGCGGGCGCGGCGCAGCCCCACGGGTGCCGAGGCCAGGAACACCGCGCGGGCCGCGCTGCACCGCCCCGAGGAGCAGCCGGAGGAGACCACGCGGCGGGCCCGCCGCGCCGCCGAGCCGATCGTGCTGGCCTCCGGGAATCTCGGCCTGGTGTCGCTGCCCTCGATACCGGGCCGGGCGACGCGCGAGCAGATCGACCGCCACAATCCGGCGCTGCTGAGCACCCTCGCCGAGCATCCGGGCATCGGCTTCGTGCTCGTACGGTCCGAGGAGCACGGCGCGGTCGTGCTCGGCCCGCGCGGGGGCGCGCACCACCTCGACACGGGGCGGATCGTCGGCGAGGACCCACTGGCGCCGTTCGGGCCGGGCGCGGCCGACGCGGTGCGCCGTACCGACGGCTTCCCGCACGTCGCCGACATCATGATCAATTCCGCCTGCGACCCGGAGACGGGCGAGGTGCACGCCTTCGAGGAGCAGATCGGCTCGCACGGCGGCCTCGGCGGCCCGCAGTCCGGGGCGTTCCTGCTGTGGCCGGAAGAGCTCACGCCGCCGGTGGGGGAGGGCACGGAGCTGGTCGGCGCCGAGCGGATACATCGTGTCTTCCGCCGCTGGCTGGGAGAGGGCAGCGGCCCGGGCGTACCGGTGGGCGGCGAGCCCCGGTCCAGTACAGAGAAAGCGCAGGCCACGTCCAGCACGGAAGAAGCACCGGCCACCGGCGGAATCCGGCCCGGTGTGGATGAAATCCGGTCGCAGGGTGCCACTTCCGAAGCTTTTTCGCCCGCCGATGGCGCCGCGCAGGACAAAAACCGCTGATTTGGAGGCGGCCTCCGGGGTCGCGGACCATGGTGGAGCGCCCGTTGCCACCCGGCCGGGCGCGGCGCGTGCCGAGAGCCTGACACAGGCCCGGTGCGCAGGGCGTCCGGCGACCTCGGACGCAGAGCACAAGAGAGAGCCACCACCCGCCATGCACGACCGGCACACCCGCCGCTTCGGTCTGGGGACCGCCACCGCCCTGGTGATGGGCAACATCATCGGCGGCGGGATCTTCCTGCTCCCCGCCTCGGTCGCCCCCTTCGGCACCGTCAGCCTCGTAGCCTTCGGCATCCTGACCCTCGGCGCGCTCGCGCTCGCCCTGGTCTTCGGCCGCCTCGCCCAGCGCCATCCGGACACCGGAGGCCCGTACGTCTACGCACGCGAGGCGTTCGGCGACTTCGCCGGCTTCCTCTCCGCCTGGTCGTACTGGACCATGTCCTGGGTCAGCAACGCGGCCCTCGCCGTGGCCGCCGTCGGCTACGTCCACGTGCTCTTCCCCGGCCACGACTCCACGGGCACGGACCTGGCCGTCGCGCTGATCGCCCTCTGGCTCCCGGCGATCTCGAACTTCGCCGGCACCCGCTACGTCGGCGCCGTGCAGCTGATCGCCACCGTCCTGAAGTTCCTGCCGCTGCTGTTCATCGCGATCGCCGGGCTCTTCTTCTTCGACGCGGACAACCTCGGCTCCTTCCACGAGGGCAGCGGCAGCTCGCTCGGCGGGCTCTCGGCCGCCGCCGCGATCCTGCTGTACAGCTACGTCGGCGTGGAGTCCGCCGCGATGAGCGCGGGCGAGGTGCGCAACCCCCGGCGCAACGTCGGCCGGGCCACGGTCCTCGGCGTCCTCGGTGCCGCCGTCGTCTACCTCCTCGGCACCCTCTCGGTCTTCGGCACCGTCCCGCACGACAAGCTGGTGGACTCCCAGGCCCCGTTCTCCGACGCGATGAACGCGATGTTCGGCGGCACCTGGGGCGGCACGCTGATCGCCGCGGCCGCCGTGATCTCCATCCTCGGTGCGCTGAACGGCTGGACGCTGATGAGCGCCCAGTCCCCGTACGTCGCCGCCGGGGACGGCCTGTTCCCGGCCGTCTTCCGGAAGAAGCGGCGCGGCGTGCCGACCTTCGGCGTGCTGGCCTCCGCCGTCCTGGCCTCGGCGCTCACCGTGTGCAACTACGTCTCCGGCGCCGCCGGGGTCTTCGAGATCCTGGTCCTGATCACCACCTTCTCGGCCACCGTGCCCTACCTCCTCGCGGCCGGCGCGCAGGTGTACTTCCTGCTCACCGGGCGCCGCGACGAGGTGCGCCCCGGCCGCTTCGCCCGCGACCTGGTCCTCGCGCTGGCCGCCTTCGGCTTCACCTTCTGGCTGGTGGCGGGCGCCGGGTACGCGGCGATCTACCAGGGCGTGCTGTTCCTCTTCGCGGGCATCCTGGTGTACGCGTGGATGCGGGCTCGGCGGACCGTACGCGAGCGGGAGACGGCCGAGGGCTTCGCGGCGGCCGGGACTCCCGAGGCGGCCGAGACCTCCGCGACCGCCGAGGCCCCCGCAGCCGCCGAGGACGCGCCGAAGGGGATACTGGCGCCCTGACAGCGCGCCTCACCGAACGGAGAGTTGAGAGCCATGCCCCGCACCCTCGCCACCGCCCCGATCCTCGTCCTCAACGGCCCGAACCTGAACCTCCTGGGCCAGCGGCAGCCGGAGATCTACGGCTCGGACACCCTCGCCGACGTCGAGGCGCTGTGCGCCAAGGCCGCGGCCGCGCACGGGGGCACGGTCGACTGCAGGCAGTCGAACCACGAGGGGCAGCTCGTCGACTGGATCCACGAGGCCCGGCTCAGCCACGCGGGCATCGTGATCAACCCGGCCGCGTACTCCCACACCTCCGTCGCGATCCTCGACGCGCTCAACGCCTGCGACGGGATGCCGGTCCTGGAGGTGCACATCTCCAACATCCACCACCGCGAGGAGTTCCGGCACCACTCCTACGTCTCGCACCGCGCCGACGGCGTCATCGCGGGCTGCGGCGTCCAGGGCTACGCCTTCGCGATCGACCGGGTGGCGGCGCTGGTGGCCGCGGCGCAGGGCTGATCCACCGCCCAGTACCGCTCCCGGCACGCCCGTCCGCACATTGGCGCGAAAGCGGGTTCGGCGTGCGAAGGTGGGTGGAAATCTGGAAGCCAGATACCCACGCGACGCGCGACGGCTGAGCTGAGAGGCGGGACGGCATGAACGGTCAGGTGGATCCGCTCACCGACAAGGAGATCGAGGACCGGCTGGCGGAGCTGCCCGGCTGGACGGTCGCCGACGACAAGCTGACCCGTACGTACGGCTTCGACAGTCACTTCCCGGCGGCCGCGATGGTCATCCACGTGGCCCAGATCCAGGAGGAACTGGGCCACCACTCCGACCAGACGCTGAGCTACAACAAGCTGACCATCGCGGTGAACACCCACAGCGCCGGCGGCCGCGTCACCGAACGGGACTTCGCCCTCGCACAGCGGATCGAAGCCGTCGCAGCGGGCCACGGGGCCCGCTGACCCGGCCCCGCTCCCTTCCGGCGCGCGGCGCCGCCCGCGTCAGCTCCGCGTTGAACTGCGCGCCGGTCAGCAGGGACAGGTGGGAGAACCACAGCCAGATCAGGAAGACCACCGGGCCCGCGAGCGACCCGTACAGCCGGTTGAAGGTACCGACGTACGACGCGTACAGCGCGAAGCCCGCCGAGGAGACCAGCCACAGCAGCACCGCGAGGACGCCGCCGGGCACCCCGCGCCGTACTCCGCGCGAAGCCGGCGGCCCCGAGCGGAAGAGGACCAGTACGAGCACGGTCACCAGGCACAGCAGCAGCGGCCACTTGACCACGCTCCAGGTCACCTCGGCGGCCCGGCCCAGCCCCACGGCGCGCCCCATCGCGCGCGCCAGCGGCCCGCTGGCCAGCAGGGCCACCGCGCTCCCGATGAGCGAGGCGAGCAGCACCAGCGCCGTACCGAGAATGCGCGGCGCCTTGCGCCACGGCGGCCGGTCGTCCTTGACCCGGTGCATGGCGTGCAGCGCCCGCCGGAACACCGCGAGATAGCTGCACGAGGACCACACCGCACTGACCGTCGCACCGCCCACCACCAGCCAGGCCGCGGTCCGCTGGTGGGACATCGAGATGAGCGCGCGGTGCAGCGTGGCGCCGGACTGGGCCGGGGCGAGCGCGCTGATGTGCTCGATCAGCTGCCCGGTCGCGGGCGGATCGGCCAGCCCGATCAGTGAGACCGTCACAATCATCGCGGGCAGCAGCGCCAGCACCGAGTAGTACGTCAGGCTGGCCGCCCAGTCCGTCAGATCGTCGCGCCACACGGACAGCGGCGTACGGCACAGTGCGGTCCGCCACTGCCGCCAGTCCGGCAGCGAGCGCACGACTTCCTGTACCGCTCCGCGCACCGGACCGGCCCGCTCCGGCGTCTGCTGTTCCGGTACCCGGCGCTCATCGCCGACCTCCATCGTGCTGGTCTTCCTTTCCGTACGGACCGTTCCGCTTACCGGCCCGCGCCCCATCCTGCCCCGTTGCACCACCCCTCCCGTACCGGGCCCGTGGCCGGCCGTCCCGGCGAATGATCGGAAAGCGGGAAAATCACCGCGCTTTTCGCGTGCCGTACCGGGACATCGGGGCCGGCGCGTGCCCCAATGGGTACCGGGGCAGTGATGCCTGGCACGCATGTTCCGCGGTGCCGACCGAGAGGAGCGGACGGGTGCCCGAACCCGGCGATGCCCTCCTGGCCGTCCGGGCCGGAGAGGGGGACGAGGGCGCGTTCGAGATGCTCGTACGACGGCACGGCCCGGCGCTGCTGCGCCTGGCGACCCGGCTGCTGGGCAGCAGAACGGACGCGGAGGACGCCGTGCAGGACGCGTTCGTCAACGCGTGGCGCCGGATCCCGGAGTTCCGCGGCGACGCCTCGTTCTCGACGTGGATGTACCGCATCGTCACCAACCGCTGCCTGAACATTCTGCGGACCCGCCGCCCCACCCAGGACCTCGGCTCGGTCCCCGAACCGCCCGCGCCCGAACACGCCTCGTCGCCGGCCCGCGCGGCCGAGTCGCAGGCGGCGGTGCGTGCGCTGAGCGACGCCATGCAGGGGCTCACCCCCGAACAGCGCGCCTGCTGGGTCCTGCGCGAACTGCAGGGGCTGCCCTACGAGGAGATCGCCGAGATCGTGGGCAGCTCGCACCAGGCGGTGCGCGGCCGGGTCTTCCGGGCACGCCGCTATCTGACGGAGGCGATGAGCTCATGGCGCTAGGCGACGCGTACGAGGGCGAGGACCCGGCACTGCCCTGCGGCCGCACGCTCTCGGAGGTCTGGGAGACGGCAGAAGAGACCCCGGACGACCCGCATACAGTCGGCTGTCCACACTGCCAGGAAGCGTTGGCGCAGCTCGGGATACTGGACGACTACGTACGCGAGGCCCGGGACCGCGACGTGGACGAGGCGGCCGAGGCGGCGGCCACCGACCGGATCACGGCGCGGGTGATGGACCTGGTCAGGACCGACCTGCGGCCCGGCCGCACACTGCCGCTGGGCGAGCCGGCGGACGACGCCTGGATCACCGAGGCGGCGGCCGCGAAGGCGTTCCGCGCGGCGGCCGAGGCGCTGCCCACGGTCTTCGCGGGCAGCTGCAAGGTCATCCAGCAGGCGCCCGACGGGCCGGCGACGGTGTCCATGGAGGTCGCGGCGGGCCTGGAGTGGCCGCTGCCGGAACTGGCGGAACGTATCCGGGACCGGGTGCTCGCGGCGGCGGACGAGGCGGTCGGCATGACCGTCTCCGAAGTCGACGTCACGGTCGTGGACATCGTCGAGGCGGAAGCGGATTCCGGGGAGGAGCGGGCATGAGCGGCGCACACAGTGCCGAGGATCTCGGCAGGACGGAACGCGAGCTGCGGGCACTGCTGCAGCGCACCGCGGCCGAGGCCGCACGGGCCACGCCCGGGGTCGCATACCTCCGCCCGGGCCTCGGCGACCTCGTACGCGGCGCGGTCCCGCTGCTCGCCCCCGCCGACGGACAGCCACGCGTCACGGGCGTCCGCGCGGAGCCGGGCGACGCACCGGGCCTGTGGCGCGTCCGCATCCACCTCGCGGTGCGCCGCGGCCACCGCGCACTGGACGTGGTCCGCGCGGTACGAACGGAAGTGACGTCCGCGGTCCAGCGGGCGCTGGCCCCGGAGGCCCCGGACCAGCACGGCGTCGCGACACTCACCGTCACGGTGACCGTGACGGACCTGGCATGACCGGAGGCCACCCGATGGAGCTGGACTGGGAAGAACTGGCTCCGATGCTGGAACGCGAGGCCGAACTCGCCACGCCCCTGTACGAACAGGCCGCCGACTGGCTGCGCACGCTGCTCGGCGGGTCCGAGGAACGGGCCGAGGGGGAGGCGTCCGTCCGCCGCGTCTGGGACGTCGGCGCCGGCCCCGGCGTCGTCACCTGCCTGCTGGCGCGGGCCTTCCCGCACGCGGAGGTGGTGGCGGTGGACCCGGCTCCGGAGCTGCTGGCCCGCGCCCGGGACCGCGCCGCGCGACTCGGCCTCGCCGACCGCTTCCGCACCCACCGGGCCGAACTGCCCGGCGACGCTCTCGAAGAGCTCGGCACGGCCGACCTCATCTGGACGAGCAAGGTACTGCACCACGTCGGCGACCAACGGGCGGCGGTGGCACTACTCGCCGACCGGCTGCGCCCCGGCGGAGTACTGGCGGTGGCCGAGGGCGGCCTGCCCGACCGGGTACTACCGCGCGACATCGGCATCGGCCGCCCCGGCCTCCAGGCCAGACTGGACGCGGCCCAGGAGGAGTGGTTCGCACGGATGCGAACGGAACTCCCGGGCTACCGGAAGACCGTCGAGGACTGGCCCGCACTACTGACCGCCGCGGGCCTCGCCGACACCGCCAGCCGCTCCTTCCTCCTGGACCTCCCGGCCCCCCTGGACGGCACCGTCCGCGACCACATCACAGCCCGCCTGACCCGCGCCGCCGAACAGTACGGCGACCTCCTGGACGCCACGGACCGCGACACCCTGACCCGCCTGACCGACCCGACCGACGAGGCATCCATCGCCCACCGCCCGGACACCTTCCTCCTCACGGCACGAACGGTGCATGCGGGGTGCGCGGAGTAACCATCGGACCCTCGCTCTCCTGACGCAACGTCAGCCGTCGGAGCCCTCCGCGCACGCGACGACGATGACCGTCAGCCGCGCGTCCCCCGATTCCCCCGATCCCCCCGGCAACTCCGGCTCGTCGCTGGGGGCGACGCTGGGACAGGGCGACAGGGACTCACGGTCCGCAGCGGGCGTCGAATTCACGGGCCCGGAGTCCATGGGCCCGGAGTCCATGGGAAACCACCCGAACTCCGGCTCCGGCGACGGCGTACCGCCCCCGCCATTGAGCCACAACGTCATCCCA
>NZ_NHSG01000436.1:0-12381 GCF_020024005.1 Streptomyces purpurogeneiscleroticus | reverse complement strand
CCTCACGATGACCACCGGCCCCTCAGCGCACCCGCCAAACCACCGCTCTCCATGCACCCGCATCTCCTACGAGCACTCTCTGTGCGCCCACTTCGCCTACGCCCGGCCTCCCTGCACATACGCCAAGGATCCTCCGACCGGCACGCGCGTCCGCCAACGGGCGAAAGAGGCATCCTCCCGCAATCCGGGACCGGAAACGGTCCGACACGCGGCCCCGCAAGGCGAGCCACCCCTCCACCCCGAAAGGCCACACCAAAACCCCTGCTGCTCGGCCAGGCGCACGGCGGTGGCCTGGCGGCGGTTCAGACGGTGGGTGAGATGTTCGAAGGCGAGGCGCCCGTCGGCCCAGATGACCAGTCCGCCGTCCAGGACGACGCCGTACGGCAGCGCGGCGGCCGCGGCGACCAGCTCCGGAAAGGCGCCGGTGAGGTCAGTGCCGTGACGGCGTGGTGGTAGGTGGTGGTTATCTGCTGGCGCTGCGGGTCAAAGGTGTGCTGCTGCCTACATCGCGTTGGTGTCACGACAGGCTGGGACGAACCCGTCAGCGCGGTTTCCTGGTCAAGGAGATGACCCGTAGATGCGAGTTCTGTGTACCGCTGTCTGCGGCCCTTCTCACGGGCGCGGTCAGCTGCCGTTGTTGCGTGCCTTGGCAGCGGCTGGGCACAAGGTCCACGTCGTCACGATGCCCTCTGTCGCCGCTGTCTTCCAGGGTGAGGGCCTGGATGTCATCAGCTGCATGCCGGACTGCTTTCCAGTCACCTTCATGGACTCCGCGCCGGAACTCGCCACGGGTGCGTACACCATGGAGGAGGTGGGCGACCTGATGATGCGGGCGATCTCGGGGCCGATGGCACGGCACCTGTACAAGGCCGTGTTGCCCGTCGTGCAGGAGCTGCGCCCGCACATGGTTCTGCGGGACGGGATGGACCTGAGCGCCTGTCTGGTCGCCGAGCGTCTCGGCGTTCCGCACCTTCCTACCCCTTCCGGACGGAGCAACATCCTCGACCCCGGTTCGCACCTGCCCGAACTGAATGCTGTACGCGAGGGGGTGGGTTTGTCGGTGCGCGAGGATCCGTTGTCCTTTGCGCCGTACGGGCGCGGGTGGACTATGTGCCTCCGGAATTCTCCTTCGCATTGCATTTGCCGCCCTCGCTGGCCTACCAGCAGCCCGCGGCCGTGGAGCGTTGCGCTGCGCTGCCGCGCTGGGTGGCTGAGCTGCCGGCCGAGCGGCCCCTCGTGTTCGCCGCCCTCGGCATGACTTTGCCGAGGTTGCACAGGCACATGAAGGCGACTGAAAACGCACGTCCAGTGATCCGTGGCGGCCCGGACCCGGCCACGGAGCTGAACACGATGGTGCGGGCCGCAGCCCTGCTGGAGGGCTGCAACGTGATCGTGGCCACCGGCGGACTGCCCGTCGACGGTGTGCCATGGCCTCCGCACGTTCACCTGGTCGAGCGGCTGGCACAGCCGCTGCTGCTGGAGGCAGCCGAGCTGTTCTTGACCCATGGCGGCTTCAACAGCATCCGCGAAGCGCTGCGAACCACCACACCGATGGCCGTGCTGCCACAGTTTTCCGACCAGCTGCCCAATGCCCGACGGGTGCAGGAAATCGGCCTTGGCCGGGAGGTGACCGACCGTACACCTGAAGGGATGGCAGCCGTGCTCAGCGAGTTGCTGAATGACCGCGGCGTGGCGGCCACCGCACACCGCGGCCGCCTGGCGATGCTGGCCCTTCCCGGGATGGAGAGGGCGGTGACTGACTTGGAGATGCTGGTCGGCTAGTTTCCCGTGTCAGCCCCTCTGGTGGTGGGCTGTCTCCTTCTACAGGAGCTCTGCTGCATCAGCGGCCGCCGCGCGCACAGGCGGAGATTGACCGGCTCATCGCCTCCTGCCCTGTTGCACGGCCCGATCGGAGTGAAGGTCACGTCGATGAAACCGCCGGTGCGCAGGGCCTGCTCGTATGCGATCCGGCTCCAACACCGTACTGCCAGGCAGACCGGTGGTGTGGTGTGGATGTTCAGGGTGCATTTGTCGCCGTCACGGACGGGTTTGGGCCGGTCGACGGACAAAGCATCGCGGACGACGCCGGTGGGCAGGTCGGTGTTGCCTAACAACGGCGACCAGGCGTCCACCGGGCCTGAGGTGAGCGAACAAGCGATGACACATGCGGTGCAAGGCGTGTTTGGTGTCGGCGTAATGCAGGACGCTGATCGCGGTCACGAGGCCGAAGACGCCCCGCGGCTCCAGATGGATGAGGTCGGCCGTCTTGTATTTGATGCCGAGCGGGTCGCGTTTCTCCGTTTCTTGGGCGGCGGCCACCATCGCCGGGCTTGAATCCACTCCGAGCGTCTGGGCTGCTCCCTGCTGATGCAGGAGCCGGGTGTAGATGCCTGTTCCGCATCCGGCATCCAGCACTGCGGTGCCTGCGAGACTGCCAATGGCTTCCAGTACGGTCGGAATCTCGACGTTGTCTCGGTACGGGCCGATCACCCGCTCGACTTCAGCCATGCGGCCGGCGACACCGTCATACTGTGCGGTCAATGTTCTCCCCTTCAGGAGATGCATCTGCGGCTCTTGCGGCTTCGGCTTTGTCCGTAGGGATCACCGGAGGACTCAGTGCCTTGCTGAGGTCGCCGCTCGCGGATGCGACACCCATCCATGCGGTCCATCTCTCGCCATTCCCGCCGCGACCCCGTCAGGTTCGTGGTGAGGAAGTACGCGGCCGCGCCGGCAAGCAGCACCGGGACAAGTCCGAAGGGGGCCGCCGCCGCCCCGGCGACCAGGCCACCCAGAGGGATACCGGCCCAGGCCAGCGAGTCACCCAGAGCATTGACCTGACCCAACATCCGGCGCGGAATCCGCTCGAAAATTACGGCCCCCAGCAACGGGTTGAGGAAGCCGGCACCGAATCCACTGACCGTGAAGACGGCCAGCACCGCCGCCATCGGTGCATCGAAGGCGAGGACCAGGAATCTGGGTGCCCCGGCCAGCAGGAATCCGGCGAAGTACACCGCCCGGCGCGGAAGCCGGTGCGCGACCGTCGCGGCGACGAGGCTTCCAGCGACCGCCGCGGCTCCCAATGTGCTGCCCATTAGACCGATGGCGGTCGGCCCGTTGCCGGACTCTCTGGCCCAGACCGGCATGAGCACCGCTCCGAACGCCGCGTCAAGCAGGTTGGTGATCCCAACCATGGCGATGACGGTGAGCAGCAACGGCTCGCCGCGCAGGAAGGTGAAGCCCTCGCCGAACCGTCGCCAGTAACCCGTCCCCGCCGCGGTCTGCGAGGTGGCTTCCTCGGCTGCGTGCCCCATGCCGCGAGGCAGTGCCAGTGCGATGATCACGGATCCGAGAGCGAAGCAACCCGCGTTGACGGCAAGTCCCGCGAGGGGGCCGAGCAGCACCGACCAGGGAGCCACCGGCTGCCGGGCCGACGGTGCAGCGAGCCGCTCGACCACACCGGTCAGACCGGTGGCGCGTTCCAGCGACACCCTGCCGCGCTCGGCTGCCGCCGGACCATGACTTCCTTTGCGAGATCGCCTGGGCCGCGAGCCGCGCCGATCAGCGCGACCAGGGCAAGCAGGAGCGGAAAGGACAGGAGGTTCAGGGCATGCAACACGGGGACTGTGGCGGCGGCGGTTGCGCTGGCCAGGTCTGTGCTCCAAGAAACGGCACGCGGGCCGATCCGGTCCACCAGTGGTCCGGTCAACGCCTTGGCCACCACGTAGGGGGTCATCTCGCAGAAGGCGACGAGTCCGGTCTGGGTTGCACTACCAGTCGTGACGAGCACGAACCAGGCCAGGGCAACGGCTGAGACCCGAGTGCCGGTCAACGACACGGCCATGGCCGCCAGCACCCCGCCCAGCGGCTGTAAGGACCTCTTGCCGGATATGCCGACCGCGCCAGAAACATCCGCCGTCACGGCGTCTGCGTCCCTGTCGCTTTTCGAGGGCTGGGTGCGTCCGCCGCAGTAGCAGGCACATCCAGTTCGGGCAGAACGTGTGTGATGACCCCGACTCGCTCGGCTCCCTCAGGGGCACTTACCGCTGTCTCCGGGGTGTCCGGCCGGTAGCGCGCGGACGTCCCTCAACTCCTGGTGCAGGGCGGCCGTCTCCTCAGGCGTGAGCCGCAGAGCCCAGTCGCTCATGTCGAAGTTGTCCCGCCAGGTGCGGGGCATCGTCTGCAGCTCGTTGAGCGCCTGCTGGGCGCGAAGTGTGTAGGTGGCGGCGACCGACTGCAGGTAGGCCAGCGTGCTCTCGGGTTCCCGGTCGGCCGAGCCCGGGTCGTTGAAGTACGTCATGTGGTGCACCGATCGCCACCAGCGCTCTCGCGCGTTACCGCGCTCGGTGTCCTCCTCGACAAACCCTGGCGCGCCGAGTTGGCGAAGGTGGTAGCTGGCTGTGCCGGAGTTCACGCCCAGCCGCTCGGCCAGCCGGGTGGCCGTCGATGGACCGGACTTCCGCAGCAGCCCGACCAACTGCACGCGCACGGGGTGCGCCAGGGCACGCAGTCCCTTGGCATCCAGAACTACCGCGCCCGCTTCGACTTGCGGGCCATCGCGCCTCGCGCTCGTGTCAGCCGTACCGCGACCACAGACTGCAAAGACTCCTTCGCGAAGGCTTCTTTGCGAAGAAATGTTTGGCAATTCCGTTTTGGAGTAAGCTTTGACGCCTACGGCCCTGATCTGGTGACCGTCCCGAGCCCGCCCGTTCACGGGGGCTGATGGTGCGCGGACCGCGCACTCAGGTAGACGTTCCAGTCGCGGGTGGCCCGACGGGACCACTGAAGGCGGAGGCAGTGCTGACGCCCAGCGTCTCGCCAAGGACGGAGGCAGGAAGGTCAGTCGCCAGCGCGAGGAGCGCGGTGTTCCGGCACGGGTGAGCCGGCAGGCCGTGGCGTCGGAGCTTGCGGGCGAGGGTAGCGGCGGACATGGGTACCTGCGGCATAGCCAGGGAAGATCCAAGAAGTGCGGCCAGTGGTGCGGCCGACGGCCGAGTCGGGCTGGGCCTGGTCTGCTTGCCGACACAGGAGGCGGTAGACGGCCGGCGGTAGCAGGGCAGGGTCCTCGCCGAGGATGAGAGACGGCTCGTTGGCGTCGGTCAGGTCGGCGGCAGTGAGTTCCATGATGCGGGTGATCGGTATTCCGTACAGCAGCATCACGGCGCCGGCCGCCCGGACGTCCAGCGGCAACGCCTCACCCCGTAGGAAACGTTGCAGGTGTGCCCAATGGTCCGCCTGGTCCCACCAGCGGTGAGGATCATCTTTGGGTCGGTCCGGGACCTCGTGTTCACCGGTCAGGTGACGGCGGTGGGCCCAGCGCAGGAAGTCCCGCACCTGTTGGCGTCCCGGATGCTCGGACAGCCACCGGTCGATCTCGGCTTGAGGTCGGCCAGCCGGAGGTCGTGGTTGCTCAGCCAGATGAGAAAGGCCGTGGCGCAGCGGATGGTGCGGCGTACCCGCGCTGCGCTGGCTGGGGTGAAGCGGGTTCGGGCCGCTCGGCGTCGGGCTGGCGCAGGACCGACCATTCTGCGTAGGCGCGCAGCGTGTGTCGGCTGCGGGAGGGGCGTTCGGCGAGGATGCGCTCAAGCCAGGGCTGCAGCCCGGCGATGGCCTCGTTGCGAGGCGGGAGAATCCCTAGGTGGACGAGGGTGGCCCGCAGGCTTGCCGGGCCGTGGCCGGGGCCGGCTGCGTCGAGGGCCTCGTGACTAGCGGGAGGGCATTCATGGACGTCACGATCACCGCCGCGGCCATTGCCGTTATAGGTACTCTACTCGGCTCGATTATCAGCAGCCGGCTCCAAGGACGCGCGGCTTAACGGGCCGTGACGGTTTCTCAGTACGATCAACGGGCGAGGCACGTGCGAGACTGAGGACTGGGGCAGTGGGATGCGGCAACTGATGGACGTGGTGCTGACCAAGGCTGGTCGGGTCAAGATTCGGTACCAGGCGGACGTACTCGCCGACGACGGCTCGCAGATCTCTGTGACCGCGCCGTGGGCGGCGCCAGGGGTGCGGGACTTCGGTTTCGTGCGCTTCGAGCCGGGTGACGTGTTCATCGAGCACTACTGGCGCGACCGCTGGTACGCCGTCAAGGAGGTCCGGGACGGCTCCGGGGTACTCAAGGGCTGGTACTGCGACATCACCCGCCCCTCAGTGGTCCGGCAGCCGGCCGAAGGGCCGGCGGAGATCCTCGTCGAGGACCTCGAACTCGACCTGTGGGTGTCGGCGGACGGCAACGAGATACTGCGGCTGGACGAGGACGAGTTCGAGGCGAGCGGGCACGCCGAGAGCGACCCGGAGGCCGCTCGCCAGGCGGTCGCGGCCCTGGACGAACTGGAGCGGCTCGCCAAGAACGGTACGCTGCCCGGTCTGCTGGCCTGACCCAGGGTGCCCGTGGCTGCGACTTCGTCAGACCCCGGGGCCCGACGCGGCGGCCGCGGCAAGGGCGCTCGCGGAGGCGGACTGCAGGGAGGTGTCCGGGGACCCGGGCCCCGGGGTGCAGTACCCCGCCGATACCTTCAACTACCGGCAGAGCCCCCTTCGCATGCCGCCAGAGCCGTGCGTCATCGTCGAGGGGTTCCGGCTGCGATCGACAGTTCAGAGCGGTTGGTTACCCGAGCCAGAGGATGTCGCTGACACGGAACTCGCGCAGCTCGGTGTGGCCGGTGGTGCGCATCCTCTCCAGGACGCCGGCGGCGTCCTGGGCGAGGGAGATGCTCCAGCCCCGTGCGGGACTGCTCACTGCTCACCGCCGAGTGGGGCTGGCGGGGGAACGAGGCCGCGGCCGGCGGCGGTGTCGGCCAGGCGCTGCTCGCGGTCGGGCTGCTGATCGAACATCGCTTCCATCCACCACTTCCGCAGCGTGGTGTTCAAGGTCTCGCCTTCCTCGGCCTGGCCGATCTCCGCGTAGAAGGCCATGCGCTTGGCGCCGCCCAGGGCGCCGGCCACGGCGTCGATCTGTGCGGGAGCGGGCGGACCCTGGGGTCTGCGGAGTGTTCGGGCTGGGCGCTCATCGGCTCCTCCAAGCGGTCTCGCTGTCACGGTACGCGACCGCGGCGGGGACCACGAAGATGTTCTCCGCCTTCGTTACCAAGGCTCCGGGCCCGGCTTGTCGGGGCGCATCAGGTCCTGGGCGGCGGCGAGGTCGGCGACGACCGCGACCAGCTTCCAGCTCTGTCCGTCCCAGCGGACCACCGCGCGGGGCGCGTCGGGATCGAGAGCCCACCCTGGAAATTCGGTTGCTCAAACCCGAAGGCACGCCATGATGGCCGTACTCACACCGCCGAACCTCGGGAGACCCCGAATGCGCCGACTCCTCGGAACGACCCAGCGCCCCCACTGGCTCACGATTCTCGAGGACTCGACCACGCATGCACACCCTGAACATCGGCATTCTGGCCCACGTCGACGCCGGTAAGACCAGCCTCACCGAGCGGCTCCTCTTCGACGGCGGCGTGATCGACCGGCTCGGCAGTGTCGACGCCGGCAACACCCGCACCGACGACGGGGAGATCGAGCGCCGGCGCGGCATCACGATCCGCTCAGCCGTCGCCGCCTTCACCGTCGGCGACGTCCAGATCAACCTCATCGACACCCCCGGGCACTCCGACTTCGTCGCCGAGGTCGAGCGTGCCCTGGAGGTCCTCGACGGCGCGGTGCTGCTGCTCTCCGCCGTGGAGGGCGTCCAGGCCAGGACGCGCGTCCTGCTGAAGACCCTGCGGCGGCTCGGCCTGCCCACGCTCGTCTTCGTCAACAAGATCGACCGAGCGGGCGCCCGCCAGATGGGCCTGCTCGACGACGTCCGGCGCCTGCTCACCCCGTACGTCGTACCGCTCACGGGAGTCGAGGACATCGGCACGCCGCACGCCCGCGTCGTACCGCGTCCGCTCACCGCACCCGGAGTGGCCACCACGCTCGCCGAGGTCGACACCGGGATCCTCGCCGCGCTCGTGGACGGCCCCACCCCGACCGAGGACGACCTGCGGGCCGCGCTCGCCGCGCACACCGCCGACGGCTCCCTGCATCCGCTGTTCTTCGGCTGCGCGCTGGACGGGCAGGGCGTCGCCGAACTCGTCGAGGGCATCGTCCGCTTCCTGCCTGCACCCACGCCCGAGTGGCATGGCACCGGGGCGGCTCCCCGGGGCACCGTATTCGCCGTACGGTCCGGCCTCGGCGGCGAACGGAGGGCCTATGTCAGGTTGCACGAGGGCGAGGTGACGCACCGGCAGCGGTTGACCTTCCTGCGGCGCGAGGCCGACGGGCGCACGACGGAGGTGGCGGGCCGGGCGCTGGAGCTCACCGTGGTCGGGCGGCCGGGGGCGTCGCCCCTCACCGCGGGGAACATCGCCGAGCTGCGCGGTGTCCCCGGCATCCGCGTCGGCGACCGGCTCGGGGAGGCCACCGACAGGGCGCCCCAGTTCGCCGCGCCGACCCTGGAGACCCTGGTGAGGGCACGGCACCCCGAGCAGGCGGCGCGCCTGCGGTCGGCGCTGCTCGCCCTGGCCGATCAGGATCCGCTGCTGCACGCCCGGCCCGCGGGCTCCGGCGCCACCGCGCTGCTCCTGTACGGCGAGGTGCAGAAGGAGGTCATCGCGGCGATGCTCGCCGAGGACTTCGGTATCGAGGCGGACTTCGAGCCGAGCCGTGTGCGGTTCCTGGAGCGCCCGGCGGGCATCGGGGAGGCGTATGAGGAGATGCCGTGGCTCGACCAGACGCACTACATGGCCACAATCGGCCTGTGCGTCGAGCCGGGCGCCCGCGGTTCGGGCGTGGTCTTCGCGTACGAGACCGAACTCGGCGCCCTGCCCCGCGCCTACCACCAGGCCATCGAGGACACGGTCCACGCGACGCTGCGCTCCGGCCCGCACGGCCGGGCGGTGACCGACTGCCGGGTCACGCTCGTCCGGTCCGGCTTCTCCTCGCAGCACAGCACGGCCGCCGACTTCCGCGCGCTCACGCCGTACGTCCTGCTCCGGGCCCTGGACAGGGCGGGCACGCGGGTGTACGAGCCCTACCACGCCTTCGAAGTCGAACTCCCCCTGGACGTGCTGGCGCCGGTGACGGCTCGGCTCGCCGCGTACGGAACTGAGTTCGGGGAGACGACAGGCGGCCGTACCGCATGGCTGATCACCGGCGAACTCCCGGCGCGGCACGTGCGGGACATGGAACTGTGCTTGCCCGGGCTAACCCGCGGTGAGGGCGTGTGGTGGTCACGGCCGTCGGGGGACCGGCCGCTGCGGGCGGCGCGCTGAGGACCGCGTCGGCGCGCAGGCTCTTAGCCGGGGAAGCGAACGTTCCCGACACCGGCAGGGCCACCTCGGTCTCCCGGCCTCGCAGGTGCCCCATGCCTCGAGGGCGCGCCGGCAGCGGCCGGGGCTCGTCCGTGTCCTCGCCGCGGCGTGCGACCGGTTTCGTGGGCAGCGGCGGCGACTGCCGGAACGCGTCGATGGTGTCGGTGACTGCCAGGGCGTGCGCGGCGCCGGCCTTCGCGGTCTCCCGCGCTGTGCCGCCCATCTCCCGCACAGGCCGGCCACCGGGCCCCAGGAGCGAGGCGCGGCCCACCGACTCCACCAGACCGCCCTGACGCAGGTCCTTGCAGGCGTCCCAGCCGCGTCGAACTCCGAGTTCATAGCCGAAAAAATGCATCGCCGAATCGCCGTTCGCAGCACAGTGGGCTTGTACGCTTCGCCTCGGCTACTCACTCCCCTGGTGCTGCCAAGACCCCGCAGCGCCAGCGGGGGCGGGCACCGTTCCGTTAGCGGTGTTCGTCCCCGGAGGGGCGCGCAACGCGACTGGGTTTCCTCGTACATGTTTCTTTCCGCCGATTCTGTTGACTGGCCCGGCGGCAGGTCAGTTGTCCGTCACAGCGGTAATGTCCCTCTCGCTTTCTGCCGAGCAGCCATGCGCCCCGAGCCAACAAGCTGATCAGTGCGCTCGCAGTCAGCGAGCTCGCTGCTCGTGCAGCGCACGTCGGCCTGGGAGCACCACGTATGTCGCTGGCTTCGTGTGAGCCGGTAGCTTTCAGCGTGCGCGGCACGGTGGGTGTCCGTCCCCCCGACCACCCGCAGCGCGCGGGCCTACTCCTCCTTGGGGGGCCAGGTGCGGGTGCGCATGATTTCCCGGGCGAGGTCGTGGATTCTGACGCGGTGTGAGCGGGCGTAGCTGCGCAGGATGGTGAAGGCGGTATCGGAATTCGTGTCCAGGTGGCCGGCGAGGAAGCCCTTGGCCTGCTCGATGATCAGGCGGGTGTCGAAGGCACGTTGCAGTTGGTCGACCAGGATCTTCTGGTGGGCGACGGTCTGGTGGGTGCTCAGTGCGATGGCGGCAGTGTCGGCCAGGGCCTGGGCGTAGGTGCGGTCGGTGGCGGTGAAGGGGCTGGCGTCGCTGCGGTAGAAGACCAGCACACCGCGGATGGTGCGGCCCTTGCGCATCGGGGCGGCGTACAGGGCGTGAAAGCCGGCATCGGTGGCAGGCGAGCGCTGCTGGGGCCAGGCGGAGGCAGCAGCGGACAGGTCGGTCACGGAGACTGCGTCTCCGCTGGTGTATGCGGCGGTGCTGGGGCCGCTGGCGTGAGCTGCGTGGGCCGCGAAGGAGGCGGCGGCGGCCGAGGAAGCTGCCACGGTCTCCAGATCCCCGTCAGCGTCGGGCATTTCCATACTCAGAGCGCTGCGGGGCACCAGGCAGGCGGCGTGCCGCAGCACCAACGCGGCGTGGGAATCCAAGTCGAACGGAGTGTCGCTGGTTGTGGTCAACGCCAGCAGAGCGTCGACCAGTGCCTGCTGCCGTGGTTCGCCCGGCGCGGGGGAACCGGACATCATGGCAGTTCCTCCACGGGGAGCCGCCGTTTGAGGAGGTCGTCGGCCACCTCGGCCAGCGGGCGCTGTTCGACGAAGGCGTGCGCACGCAGCCGGGCCAGCGCCTGATCCGCATTCAGGTCCAGGCGGGAGACGAGGAAGCCGACGGCCTGCGAGATCACGGCGAGCGGCGGCGGGATGAGTGCAACCTCTTCCTCGCCCTGATCGGAGGTGATCAGGGTGTGGGCGTCGTGTAGCAACAGCACCGCTGCCGCTGCCGCGTAGGCTGCCGCCATCCGTTCCCCGGTCATCGACAGCGCTCCTGCGGCTGAGCGGTAGAGCGAGAGCACCGCCACCACCTGTTCGTGTAGCAGCACCGGGAAGGTGAACACCGCCCGGATGCCTGCCTCCCACGCCTGCCCGGCGAACACCGGCCAGTGCTGCGCGGGCCCATCCGCCCCCAGGTCCTCCACCAGTACCGGCCGCCGCTCCACATGCGTCTCGATACAAGGGCCCTCGCCCAAGTCGAACTGCAAGGCTTCGCCCGGTTCGGCCAGCCAGCCGTGCGTGCTGACCGTCAGCCGGGCCCCGGCCGTGGGATGTATCGCTACGGTCAGCCCCACGGCATCGATATCCGGCACCACACGCTGGCAGTGCTCGGATACCTCGGCCAGCCCTCCCCCTGCTGTCAGCATGGCCACCAGCACGGCCACCAGCTCCGTATCCGACGATGGCACCCCGCTCATCGGGGACCCGACCCACGCGGCTGGTATAAGCACGTTCCCTCTACCGGGTGCATTCCATGCCCCGATCTCCTGAACGCCCACTACCAGCCGTGCAGCCGAAAGCGCCCGCCCGGGCTACCGCAGGACTTCAGATAGCGCCCCGGCTGGGGCACAACCGTCCCACTCCCTCATGGTAGGGCAGAACATGTGCCAAGCCCGGCCTTTTCCGACCCAGTTGTCGTAAGCCACCTGGCGTATGTACAGCCCGTCCGCCCCCGCGCCGACGGGCTCTCGCGTTCGGCCTGGGCCTTGGGGGCGAGCCGGGCCGGCCAGGCGTTGCTCACCGTCGGGACCCGGTGTCCTCTTCAAAGGGGATGCCATCGGAGTCGTCCATGCCGGAGGCGAGGAAAGCGTCCACGGCCGGCGCGGCGTCGAGGCGAACCTGCCACTCGCGGACGACGTCGTACAGCAGGCCAGGCTGTAGCTGTGCCGGGAGTCCTCCAACGCCTTGCTTCAGTCCCGCTCGAAGGCCGGCACCCAGCGGTCGGCGCGGCGGTCGGCGCGGATCCGCGCGAGCAGCTGCGCGGCGGCCGCCGGGGCCGGCGGCGAGGCGGGCGCGTGCTCGGGCTGTGCACTCATGGAGTCCTCCAGGCGGGTCTCGCGCTCACGGTACGCGGCCGCGGCGGGGCCGAGGGAGGCTTCGGGCCGCCTGCTTACCAGGGCTCCGGGCCGGGCTTGGCCGGGCGCATCAGGTCCTGGGCGGCGGCAAGGTTGTCGACGATCGCGACCAGCTCCCAATGCTGTCCGTCCCAGCGGACCACCGCACGGGGCGCGTCGGGGGCGATGTGCGCGGCGCGGCCGCGTACC
>NZ_NHSG01000435.1:0-25221 GCF_020024005.1 Streptomyces purpurogeneiscleroticus | reverse complement strand
GCCCCTGCCGTCCGAGTCACCCCCCCCCCGGTCGCCGGTGGGCGGGCGGCACGGAAGAGCAGAGGTCCCGTGAAGTACCCATTGGGGCACTTACTTCAGAGGAACGAGGCACTCGTACCCCACAGCGCCGGCATCGAAGTTCCGGAACCGGCCGGAAACAGGCCACCGTCGGTCACGCCGCGCGCGGGAGTCGCCACTCATGCCTCTCACTGCATGAGTGACTCTCCTGCACCGGCTCCGGCTCCGGCTCCGAAGCGTGCTTACGAGGCGCCGCCCGCCGCGGGAGCACCCGGCACAACGGAGGACAGCAAACCCGTCACCAGCTCCCCCGCCTCCGCCCTCGCGGCCTGCTTGTCCTCCGCCTCGCCAATGGCCAGCGCCGTTTCGCTGATCATCCTGAACAGGACGCGGGTCAGCAGTGGGCTCGGAGTGAGCCGTGCCCCGCTGCCCGAGAGCTCGGTGAGCATGGACTCGAGCAGCCCCATCATCCGCGCCTCGACCTCGCGGCACCGCTCCCAGCCGAGCACCGCAGGACCCTGCTGAAGGCAGATGCGCTGGTATTCGTCGTCCAGGCAGGCGTCGAGGAAGGCGTTCAGGCCGCTGATCATGCGTCCCCACGGCTCGTCTCCGTGCGCGCCCGCGCTCATCACGGTCTCGGCGATCCGCTCATTGACGCCCTCCAGTACGTGCTCGAAGAGCGCTTGCTTGCTGGAGAAGTGGTGGTAGAGCGCTCCCTTGGTCACGCGTGCCGAAGCCGCGACCTCATCCAACGACGTATGGGCGAAGCCCTGCTCCGTGAACAGTCGCGCTGCCGAATCCAGCAGCGCTTCACGGGTGGCCTCCACGTACTCCTGGCGACGCGTCTTGACAGTCATGACCGTCAGGTTATTACATACTCGCAGTATGTTGCCATCTCTGAGAATGGAACCTTCGGGGGGTTAAATGTTTGCCCGTATCGCGTCGCTGGCCATGCGTCGGCGGCGCCTCGTCTTTGTGATCGCCGTGCTGGGGTTCGCCATCGCCGCCGCGATTGCCGCGCCGGCCATGAAGGTGCTCTCGGCAGGCGGTTTCGAGGACCCGAGCGCGGAGTCGTCGGTCGCCAAGGAGGTGTTGCGCGAGCGCTTCGACACAGGCGAGCCGAACTTCATCCTCGTGGCGCGGGCACCGGGACAGGTCGACAGCAGCCGGGCCGAGGCTGCCGGCCGCGACCTCACCCGTAAGCTCACCGACCAGGAGGGCGTTGCCGAGGTCTCCTCCTACTGGGCCGGCGGCCCGGCAGCTGACGCGCTGCGGTCCGAGGACGGGCGATCGGCCCTCATCCTCGCCCGGCTCAGCGGGGACGACGACGAGGCGCTGAAGACGGCGAAGCGCATCGCCCCCCGCGTCACCGGCGAGCAGGGCGTGCTCACGGTGAAGTCGGGTGGCCGCGCGGAGTTCAACCGCCAGGGCTCGGAGCGCATCACCACCGACCTCGCCCGGGCCGAAGGCATCGCGATACCCATCACCGTCGTGCTGCTCGTGCTGGTCTTCGGTTCGGGGATGGCCGCGCTCATGCCCCTCGTGGTGGCCGGTTTCTCCGTCCTCGGCTCGCTCGCCGTGCTGCGGCTGCTCAACGAGGTGACGGACGTATCGATCTTCGCGGCCAACCTCTCCACGGCGCTCGGCCTGGGGCTGGCCATCGACTACTCGCTCTTCCTCATCAGCCGGTACCGCGAGGAGTTGAAGAAGGGGGCCGAGACCGCCACAGCGCTGCGCACGGCCCTTCGCACGGCGGGGCGGACCGTTGTCTTCTCCGCCGTCACCGTGCTGCTTTCCCTCGCCGCACTCCTGGTCTTCCCCCTGTACTTCCTGCGCTCCTTCGCCTACGCGGGCATCGGTGTGGTGCTGTTCGCGACGCTGGGTGCGCTGGTACTGCTGCCGGCCCTGCTCGCCGCGCTGGGCAGCCGGATCGACAAGTTCGACCTGATGGCGAAGTTCCGCCGGGGGCCGAAGAAGGAAAAGCTCCCCGAGGAGGGCTTCTGGCACCGTCTCGCCACGGGTGTCATGCGGCGCCCGCTGCCAGTGCTCACGGTCGTCCTCGTGGTGCTGGCACTCGTGGTCATGCCCTTCACCAAGGCGTCGTTCGGGCTGCCCGACGACCGCGCGCTGCCGAAGGACCTGGCTGCCTCCCAGGTGGGCGAGGCCGTGCGTACGGAGTTCTCCACGCCCACCGGACGGGATCTGAGGGTCGTCCTCCCCGACGACCGGCCGTCCGACAGGGAACTGACCGATTACGCCACGGCCCTGTCCGAGGTGTCGGACATCGAGCGGGTGGACACCGCCACCGGCAGCTACCAGGACGGGAAGCCCGTCGCGCCGCCCGCGCCAGGTGCACAGCAGACGTTCACGGAATCGGACGGCGCCTGGCTGGCGCTGACCACCGACGTGGAAGGCTATTCGGAGGCCGGCAAGGACCTGGTGGGCAAGGTACGCGACGTACAGCCGCCCGCCGGTACCGATGCACTGGTGGCGGGCACGGCGGCCACCTATGCCGACACCCTGGACAGTCTCTGGTCCGCCCTGCCCTGGGCCGTGCTGATCATCGCGGTGCTGACCTTCACCCTGCTGTTCCTGTTCACGGGCAGTGTGATCATGCCGCTCAAGGCCATCGTGCTGAACCTGCTCAGCCTCACGGCGACGTACGGCGCCATGGTGTTCGTCTTCCAGGACGGCAACCTGCAGTGGCTCACGGGTGACTTCACCGTCACCGGCTACGTCGACGTCACCATGCCGATTCTGATGTTCTGCGTCATCTTCGGCCTGTCGATGGACTACGAGGTCTTCCTCCTCTCCCGCATCAAGGAGGAGTACGACCGCAGCGGCGACAACCAGGCTGCGGTGGCACGGGGGTTGGAGAGCACCGGCCGTCTCATCACCGCGGCGGCGGCCCTGCTTGCCATCTTCTTCGTGGCACTCGTCAGCGCCGGCGTTACGCACGTCAAGATGCTGGGCCTGGGCACCGCTCTCGCCATCCTGATGGACGCGGTCGTCATCCGGGGTCTGCTGGTTCCCGCGTTCATGCGCCTGGCGGGCCGTGCGAACTGGTGGGCTCCCGGGCCGCTGCGGCGCCTGCACGACAAGATCGGCTTCAGCCACGGCCCGGCGGACGACGACGAGCGGGAGACGGCGTCCGCGTCCTCCGCTGCTCTCGACAGCCCTGTGGTTCGTGAGACATCACAGCACGCGACGCGGTGAATCAGTGAGCAAGAAGGCCGGCCCCGGGAAGGGCCGGCCTTCTCGTTGCGTTACGGCCGCGATCAGCACCAGAAGCTTGCCGTGGCGGCGAATACGGCCGGCGGAGTCACCAGCAGTCCGAGCATCCAACAGGCTCCGGCTCCGTACGCGGACCTGGTACAGGCCCCGGAGCCCGAGTCGAGAAGTCGGTTGATGCGCTCGGCGATGTCCCCACCCGACGCGTGCAGGGCTCCTGCAGCGGTCACAACAGCGTTTTCCACTCGGCCCGCGGCCAGCCGCGCGAGTCCGCGAGCCAGTACGTCGGCCCGGACCCGGCGTGCGGCGGCGTCATCCGCCGCCATTTCCACGAGGCGGGCCACGGCGCGCTCGGCCGCCGAGAAGAGCGGCACGTGCGGCAGCGCACGAGCGACGGAGACGGTAAAGCACGTGATGATGTGGTGGCAGCCGCGGAGGTGCGCCCGCTCGTGTTCCACCACTGCGGCCAACTCGGCCGGCGACAGCATCTTCAAGGCTGCCGTCGTCAGGACGATGCGCCCGCCGTGGGCCGCCACGCAGTACGCCGCCGGGCACGCGTGCTCAATGGCGACGGCAGAGGTGTCGCGCAAGCCGACCCGGCGCCCCAAAAGATCAACCGCTGCGACGTGGTTCTGCTGACGACGGCGCCAGCGGAGGTGGTTGCGCAACAGAACGGTGCCCACGCGCAGCGGCACCACAACGGCGATCGCGATCCCCGCACCGGTGAGCAGCAGCGTCGGGCTGCCCGAAGAGGGATGAGCGATCCACCGTACGCAGCACTCCCGGACCAGCGTATGCACAGCGGTGCACGCCAGCCCGAACCCTAAGAGGACCAGCACGGTCAAAGCAGAGGCGATCAGGCCGAGCCACAGGCCGATGGCCAGCCGCGGAGCGCGGACCGGCCAGCGCGCGCGGGCGAGCAGCGGCGGTGCGAGGACCGCCACCACCAACAGGTACGCCGCCTGGAAGGCCGTGCCCGTCATGCCCCGTCCTCGTCGCCGAGAGCACGGCGGATGGCGGACTGCAGGTCCGGGGACTCGCTGGCGGCGACGCGCTCGACGAAGTGGAGCATCACCGATTCCGGGTCATCGCTGCCGCTGAGGGCTTCCGCCATCAGCCGGGCGGTGCATGCCTCTCGGGTCTCGCGCGGTCTGTACAGGTACTGCTTGCCCTGCCGGGTACGGTCGAGCCAGCCCTTCCTGTTGAGCTTGGCCATCGTCGACATGACGGTGGTGTACGCCAGGGCCGCGGGACGTTCCGCGTTCATCGCGTCCACCACCTCACGGACAGGCAGCGGCCGGTCGGCGGCCCACAGCCGCTCCATCACCTCGGCTTCCAGTGACCCCAGGTTCCACACGCTGCGCCTCCGCTCGATTCACCGGCATGGTACCGGTGCCTGCCGGCGCCCGACCCACTGTGGCGTTCCTGGAAATCACCAGGAACGCCACAGTAGAGCTGCACGGTCGGTTACCCGACTGTCCCGGGAGACAGCCAGTGGCGGAAGGACTCCGCGAGGGCCGTACCTCGGCTGTCCGTCGGCTGCCCGGCGGGCGGCTCGTCTCCGTCGGTCGCTCCCAGCTCGGACACAAAGCCACTGAGCAACCGGGCTGCCTCCGTACGCTCAGCGCCTGCGGACGTGATGCCTACCAGCAGCGCGCCGTCGACGGTGCCGCAGAGGAGCTCGAACCGGTGCCGCAGCGGTGTTTCAGGGTGCAGCAGCGGTCCGGGCCGATGGGCGGACGGTGCCAGGCGGGGGTGCGAGTACAACTCATCGACGGCTCCGAGGTAGTTGAACGCGAAGTCGGCACCATTTGCTCCTCCGTGCAGGTGCGCCGTCGTACCGTACGCCGCCAGGGCGTGGTCGAGGCCGCCATTGGGCTGGGCGGAGCGCGCTGCCACCACGGCCTCGGTCCCCCGTTGGTCGTCCGCAACCGCCGGTACCCGGAGCGGATAGCGGACCGAGAGCCTGCCGACCGTACGCGAGAGGTCGATGGCGGCATCCGAGGGCAGGGCGGCAGCACGGCCGTGCCCGTCGACCTCCACATCGATGGCATCGCCGAGTCCGCACGCCTGCGCGGCACGGGCGAGCGCCGCCAACAGGACATCGCCCATCGTTGCGGTCCCCTGCGCGTGGGCGCGCAGCCGGTCGACGGTTGCGGAGCCCACGACTTCGATGAGGGTTTCCGCCTCGCCGGCCGTACTCTCGGGCGCTCTGCGTGCCGCTGCGGTCGGACCTCCTTCCGGAGGCGAGCTGTGTCCGGCCAGCCGGCGGGCCCATTCGGCCGCGGGCAGGGACACCGGCGGGAGTACGGCCTCTCCCTCCTCAACGATCTGGTCATGCGCGGTGAGGAGCTCGTCGAGCACGAGCCGCAGCGAGAAGTTGTCCACGACCAGCCAGTGCGCGATCAAGAGGAGTTCGGGCCGGCGGTTCCCTCCGCGGTCGAAGTACAGGACACGCAGGAGCGGCGGCTCGGTCAGATCGAAGCTCCGCTGGGCCTGTGCTGCACGTTCTTCGATCGTGCGGTCCTGCTCCTCGGCGGGGAGGTCGGCCAGGTCGAGCCACTCCAAAGGAGCGGTGGAAAGCTCCTTGGCAGGGTGTACCTCCTGCTGCCGCCCCTCGCGCTGGAGCGTGAAGCCGGTACGCAGCGCGTCATGGCGAGCGATCACGGTGCGCAGCGCGACTCTCAGCGCCACCTTGTCCATGGGCTCGGCCAGCTCGAAGAACAGGGCGTAGTTGTGATGCCGGGCGGCCTCTTCGCTCAGCCCGGACAGCAGCATCGCCTGGGCGGGAAGCAGGGGTGCAGGGCCCGTTACGTCGGCCGGAGCAGCCGAAGTGCTGGGAGCCGCCAGCGTGGCGACCCGGGCCAGCCCGGCGATCGTCGGGTTCTCGAAGAACTGCCGGGGGGTCAGGGCGAGCCCCGCCTCGGCAGCCTTGCTGATGACCCTGAGTGCGAGCAGTGAGTCGCCGCCCAGTTCCCCGAAGACATCGTGGATGCCGACCGTGTCGGTGGGGAGTACCTCCGTCCAGATGTCCTTGAGCCGACGCTCGATGTCGTTGCGTGGCGAGTCGCCACTGTCCTCGCGCTCGTCGGTGATCGCCGTGGAGACCAGCGGCTGTGGCGCGGGAAGAGCACTGCGGTCGATCTTGCCGTTGGCCGTGAGCGGCAGCGCGTCGAGCGTCACGAAGGCGCGCGGCAACATGTAGTCCGGCAGCCGGGCTGCGAGGTGCTCCTGCAGCGACGCGGTGAGCGTCTCGGAACCGTCGGTGGTGTGGGGGGCGGTGGTGAGGTAGGCGGTGAGCTGGTTGTGGTGGGCGGTGACGATGGCGTCCTTGACCGCCGGGTGGGCATTGAGGTGGGCCTCGATCTCCCCGAGCTCGATGCGGTAACCGTTGATCTTCACCTGGTGGTCGTTGCGGCCGAGGAACTCGATGTTGCCGTCCGGGAGGTACCGGCCCAGATCCCCGGTCCGGTACAGGCGCTCACCGGTCATGGGGTGGGTGATGAACCGCTCGGCAGTCTTCTCCGCATCGCCCCAATACCCGCGTGCCACGCCGGTACCGCCGATGTACAGCTCACCAGGCACCCACGTCGGGGCAGCCTCCAGCCTGCCGTCCAGCACCGCAAAGGACTGATTCGCCAGCGGACGGCCGTAGGGAATGCTCCGCCAGCCCGGATCGACTTCCTGGATCGGGTGGTGGATCGACCAGATCGATGCCTCCGTGGCACCGCCCAGGCTCAGTACGTGGGCGTTGGGTGCGGTGTCCTGGATGCGTCCGGGCAGAGAGAGCGGTATCCAGTCGCCGCTGAGGAGGACCAGCCGGAGCCTCTCGACGGTCTCACCGTTGGCGGCCGCGTAATCGGTGAACATCTCCATCAGCGCCGGCACCGAATTCCACACCGATACGCCCTGTTCGCGGGCTGTCTCCAGCCAGATAGCGGGGTCGCGGTGGGCGTCCGGCCCCGGCAGCACGACCGCACCACCGACGGCGAACATGCCGAAGATGTCCCACACCGACAGGTCGAAGCTCAGGGACGATAGTGCCAGCACCCGGTCAGAGGCAGTTACTCCGAAGCGGCTGTTGATGTCGGTGATCGTGTTGGCCGCACCGCGGTGGTCGATCATCACGCCCTTGGGCTCGCCCGTCGAGCCCGACGTGAAGATCACGTACGCCAGATCCTCGGGACTTGCCACCGCCTCCAGCGGGCTGTCATCCACCGACGACCACACCGAGGAATCGTCCACGGCCAGCACGGTGACCCCGGCCGGCCACTCGACCTCCTCCACGAGGTGGGACTGGGACAGCACGATCCGGCAACCACCGCGCTCCAGAATCCGCCGCACCCGCTCGACCGGCCATCCCGCATCCACCGGCAGATAGGCCGCTCCCGAATACAACACGCCCAGTGCGGCGACCGGCTGCTCCCAGCCCTTGTCCATCACCACACCCACCAGTGCGTTCGGACACGCCCCCAACTCCCGCAACCGCCGCCCGATCCGCGACGCCATTCGGTCGCAGTCTGCGTACCTGAGTGTGCGGTCCGGGGTGATCACTGCCGGGGCGTCGCCGCGCTCAGCCAGGTATCCGCCCAGCTCGTGCAGCAGACCCTGCGGAAGGGTCGCGGCGGTGGCATTCACCTCCGAGCGCGCCACCAGGTCCGATGCCGGTACGAGTCCGGGCGAAGCCGAATCCCACACCTGCTCGTCGTCCGCCAGCCGCTCCACCAGCCCCGTGAACGCCGCGAACGCACTGTCCACCAGTCCCTCAGGGAACAGTTCCTCCACTACAGCCCACTGGACACGCAGTGCGCCGCCCAGCTCGAACACCTGGCAGTCCAAGTAGACCTGGGGCGTCTGCGTAATGGTGTACGTCAGCTCACCGAGCGCGGTGGCCGCCTGTCCCAGGCTCGTCTCGCCCGCACCCAGCGCACTGGTGAAGACGACCGGCATGGTCGTGGGTGCGCCGGCATCGGTGCGGGCGAGTTCGCGCAGCACCTGGACACCGCTGAACGCGCGGTGCGCGAACGCTTCCCAGAACCGGTTCTGCAAGGCATGCGTCTGCTCGCGAACGGTCGCCGTGGGGTCCGTATCGGCGGCCAGGAGGATGACGGAGGTGAATTCGCCGACGACACGGTCGATGTCGGGGTGTACCGGGAGTCGGTCGTTCACCGTCACATTGAGTGTGAATGCGTCGCTCGCCGACCACGTCTGCAGGGTCGCGGCATACGCCCAGCAGAGCACCATCGAGGGCGTCAGTCCGTGCCGCAGTGCCTGCTGCCGCAGCCGTGCCCACTGCTCCGGCCTCAGCCCGAAGGACCGGGACGAGAACTTCGCGGAGGTCACCGACTCCGCTGCCACCCGCAGCGGCAGCTCCGGCGCGGCCGGCAGCTCCGGCAACCGCTCCAGCCAGTACTTCCGCGCCGCAGTACAGGCAGCGGAGTCCTCCAGTCCTTCCAGTGCCCGTACATAGTCCCGGAACGACACTTCGGGGAGCGGCATTTCGGCTTCCGGTGCCCGGTAGAAGGTGCTCCACTCGTGAACGATGCGACCGAGTGCGGCCCCGTCGGCGATGAGCAGGTCGATGGCGACGTGCAGAACGCAACGCTCCCCATCGACCCTGCTCACAGCGATCTCGAACAGTGGCCATGTTCCGGGCTCGCGCACGCGACCGGAGATCTCCGCGCGAACCGCCGCCAGCCGCTCGCGACGTTCTTCCTCTTCCGGACCGCGCAGCTCGTGGATCGCGAACCGGTAGGCCGGTACCTCCTCCAGCACCCGCTGCCGGCCGTCGTCGGTGAAGACGGTCCGCAGCATCCCGTGCCGGGAAACGACAGCATTCCACGCCGCTTCCAGCGTCGACGTGTCTGTCGCGTCCGTCTCGATCTCCGCGTAGAACGCCGCCGGCACATCCCCCAGCGCGAAGAAACCACTCCGCCCCAACAGATACGCCTGCTGCAGATCCGTCAGCGCGAACGGCTCGTACCGCCCCGCCGCATCGGGGACGGCCACGGGCAGCGCTGCTTCTTCCTCGCCGCTCCCGGTGTGCGCTCGGTCGGCCAGTATCTGCGCCTGCTCCGCGATGGTGGGGTGGGTGAGGATGTCGCCCACGGTGAGGGGCAGGCCCTGCCCGGAGGCGACGGCAGCCGTGCGGGCGGCGAGGAGGCTGTCGCCTCCTGCGTGGAAGAAGTCGGTGTGGATGCCGACGCCGTGCCGTCCGAGAACTTCGCACCAGATGGCGGTGAGCTGTTCTTCGCGCAGATTGCGCGGGGCGGAGTCGTCGCCTTCCACCGCTTCGTCCGACTGCAGCTCCGGGGAAGGCAGCCGACCGCGGTCGACCTTTCCGTTGGCGGAGAGCGGGAACTGTTCGAGGACCAGGTAGTGGCGCGGCAGCATATAGCCGGGGAGGACGGCAGCGAGGTGCTGTCGTACGGAAGCGATCAGCTCGGTGGTGTGTTGCGGCGCGGCCGGCCGGTTCACCAGTTTCGCGATGCCCGAGCGCAGGTCGGTGTTGTCGGTGCACTCCCGGCCGAGTCGGTCCGAGGTGCCGGCGGTACGTCGGAAAACGAGGTCGGCCGTGTCGGGTGCCTCGGTGAGACACGCCTCGAGTCGCCACCCGGAGTCGGCGGCGATGGCCCGTACGTCGTCGGCGCGCACTCCTTCCGTACGCGCTACGGTCGCCACTTCCTCGCACGTCGATGCGGTGCCGGCGTCGAGCACCTCAGCCGCGCGCAGGTCAGAGGCGAGGCGCGGATTGCGGACGCCATGCAGGACGACCGTCGCCATGCCGGAGTCAGCCGCTTCGCGCAGGGCCGCCCGAAGGTCGTCGAGAGGCTTCTCGGCCGCCACTTCCAGAACGGCTCCGGCGTCCGGTTCCTGGCGCTCGGCCGCGGTTGCTTTGCGCAGGATGGCGTCGTAGCGGTAGTCCGCCATTTCCGTGCACGGGTCGCCGGTCTTGGGACGCAGGCTGACGGAGGAGAATCCGAGCCCGCCCAGCTCTGTGAACAGGTCCGGCGCAACGGCCAGTTCTCGCTCGTGGAGTGCTCGCTGGGCAATCCGCTCGGCCACGTCGTCGACGCTGTCGGCGGGGGCAGCCCGGTACATCTCGACGGAGGTGTGGAAGGCGTGCAGCAGGCGGAGGTCACGGACGTCGCCCACGAAGAGCGTCCCGCCGGGGGCCAGGACGCGGGCGGCTTCTTCCAGTACCTCCAGCAGGTAGTCGCCGCTCGGGAAGTACTGGATAACCGAGTTGAGGACCACGCAGTCGACGCTGCTGTCCTCGATGCCGGACAGGTCGCGGGCCTCGGCGTGCCGCAGTCGCACGTTCTCCGCCTGTTGCGGACGGGCGTCGAAGTATGTCTGCAGAGTTTTCAGGGTTTCGGCGGAGACATCGATACCGGTGTACCGGGCGTGCGGGGCGAGGCGCGTGGCCAGCAGGCCGGTGCCGCAGCCGATCTCCAGCACGTGGCTCGGCGCGCATTCGAGTATGCGGTCCACGGTTTCTTCGACCCACAGGCGCATGGCCTCGTTGGGGATGGGCCGGCCTGTGTACGTGCTCGTCCAGCCGGTGGTGTCGAAGGCGTCGCCGACGGCACCGATTTCGGTGCGCATGGCGTCGAAGACGTTCTGCCATTCGGTGACGCGAGTGTCGTCCTGCTGGCTGCCGGTGGTGTGGGGGGCGGTGGTGAGGTAGGCGGTCAGCTGATTGTGGCCGGCGGTGACGATGGCATCCTTGACAGCCGGATGCGCGTTCAGTTGCGCCTCGATCTCCCCGAGCTCGATGCGGTAACCGTTGATCTTCACCTGGTGGTCGTTGCGGCCGAGGAACTCGATGTTGCCGTCCGGGAGGTACCGGCCCAGATCCCCGGTCCGGTACAACCGCTCACCGGTGACGGGGTGGGTAATGAACCGCTCGGCGGTCTTCTCCGCGTCGCCCCAATATCCGCGTGCCACGCCGATACCACCGCTGAACAGCTCGCCGGGCACCCACGTCGGGGCCGGCTCCAGCCTCCCGTCCAGCACCGCAAAGTACTGATTCGCCAGCGGACGACCGTAGGGAATGCTCCGCCAGCCCGGGTCCACCTCCCCGATCGGATGGTGGATCGACCAGATCGACGCCTCCGTCGCGCCACCCAGGCTGATGACCGAGGCGTCGGGCGCGGTGTCCCGGATGCGTCCGGGCAGGGACAGCGGGATCCAGTCGCCACTCAGCAGCACCAGCTGCAGTCCCTCGACTGCCTCGCCGTTGGCGGCCGCGTGATCGGTGAACATCTCCATCAGCGCCGGCACCGAATTCCACACCGTCACCTCGTACTCGCGCACCAGCTCCAGCCACACTGCCGGATCACGGTGCGCCTCCGGCTCGGGCACCACCAGCGCGCCGCCCGCCGCGAACATCCCGAAGATGTCCCACACCGACAGGTCGAAGCTCAGGGACGACAGCCCCAGCACCCGGTCAGAGGTTCCGACCCCGAAGCGCGCATTGATGTCCGCCACAGTGTTGACCGCACCGCGGTGGTCGATCATCACGCCCTTCGGCTCGCCTGTCGAGCCCGACGTGAAGATCACGTACGCCAGGTCCTCGGGACTTGCCGCCGCCTCCAGCGGGCTGTCATCCACCGACGACCACACCGAAGAATCATCCACGGCCAGCACGGTGACCCCGGCCGGCCACTCGACCTCCTCCACCAGGTGGGACTGGGTCAGCACGATCCGGCAACCACCGCGCTCCAGAATCCGCCGCACCCGCTCGACCGGCCACGCGGCATCCACCGGCAGATAGGCCGCTCCCGAATACAACACGCCCAGTGCGGCGACCGGCTGCTCCCAGCCCTTGTCCATCACCACACCCACCAGTGCGTTCGGACACGCCCCCAACTCCCGCAGCCGCCGCCCGATCCGCGACGCCAGCCGATCGCACTCCCCAAAACTGAGCGTCCGGCCCGCAGCGATCACCGCCGGGGCGTCGCCGCGCTCAGCCAGGTATCCGCCCAGCTCATGCAGCAGACCCTCGGGCACCGCGGCGACCGTCGCGTTCGCCTCTGAACGGGCTACCAGCTCCGCAGGCGGCACCAGCCCCTGCACAGCCGCATCCCATACCTCCTCATCATCGGCCAGCCGCTCCACCAGGCCCGTGAACGCACCGAACGCCGCATCCACCAAGCCGTCGGGGAACAGTTCCTCCACCACGGCCCACTGCACCCGCAATTCGCCCCCCAGCTCGAACACCTGGCATTCGATGGCGACCTGCGGTGCTGTGGCCGAGACATGCGCAAGGCCACGGAACCAGTCGGGCGTGTTCTCGTCGAGGTCCTGGCCGAGGACGGCGTCGAACACGTACGGCATGGTGGTGCGGCTGCCGTCGCCGCTCCGGGCGAGTTCCCGCAGTACCTGGACTCCGCTGAAGGCACGGTGCTCGAACCCTTCCCAGAACCGGTCCTGGAGAGCGGCTACCTGGTCACACGCCGGGGCGCCGGGATCCGCGTCCACGGCCACCAGAACCTGGGAGGTGAATTCGCCGACGACGCGGTCGATGTCGCGATGCACCGGCAGCCGGTCGTTCACCGTCACATTCAGCGTGAACTCATCCGTCGCCGACCACGCCCGCAGCGTCGCCGCGTACGCCCAGCACAGCACCATCGACGGCGTCAGCCCATGGCGCAGCGCCGCCTGCCGCAGCCGCGCCCACTGCTCGGCCCGCAGCCCGAACGACCGGGACGAGAACTTCGCGGAGGTCACCGACTCCGCCGCCACCCGCAACGGCAGCTCCGGTGCCGCCGGCAGCTCCGGCAGCCGCTCCAGCCAGTACTCCCGCGCCACGGCGTGAACGGCGGAGTCCTCCGCCCCCTCCAACGCCCGCACGTAGTCCCGGAACGACACCTCTGGGGCCGGGTCCAGGTGTCCGCCCGAGTTGAGGGTCAGCCATTCGCCGACTATCCGGCGAATGCTCGGGGCGTCGGCGATGAGGAGGTCGATGGCGAAGTGCAGAACACAACGCTCCCCCTCGACCCGGCTGACGACGATCTCGAACAGCGGCCACTCCCCCGGCTCCCGCACCCGGCCGGAAATCTCCGCACGCAGCCCTTCGAGCCGACCGCGCCGCTCTTCCTCTTCGAGGCCGCGGAGGTCCTGCACCGCGAACCGGTAACCGGGGACCTCCTCCAGCACCCGCTGCAGGCCGTCGTCCGTGAATACCGTCCGCAGCATCCCGTGCCGCGACACCACCTCATCCCAAGCCGCCTCCAAGGCCGGGACATCGAGCGCGTCCGCCTCGATCTCGGCATAGAACGCCGCCGGCACATCCCCCAGTGCGAAGAAACCACCCCGTCCCAACAGATACGCCTGTTGCAGATCCGTCAGCGCGAACGGCTCGCACCGGCCCACCACATCAGGAACGAGCCCTTCGCGCTGCTCCGTGCGAGGCGCCTCGTCCATGAGGCCGAGGGCGGTCCCGGCGAGATCTCGGGCGCTCACCGGGTGGCGGAGCATCGACAGGCCCAGCTCAATGCCGAAACGCGCGTCGAGGACAGCGTTGAGTTCCACCGCGGTCAGCGACTCGAGTGTGGCCGGCGTGTCGATGCCGGCGTCGGGTTCGAGAGTGGCGGCGGTGACGAGGAATGTCCGTACGGCCTCGGCGAGCAGGCGACATCGCCCATCGCGGTCCGTCTCCGCCAGCAATGCCGCGGGGAAGCCGGGGTCGGCGAGGCCGTGGCCGGAGGCGGGCGTGGGCGCGGTGTTCATGCGGTTCTCCTCGACGTCGCAGCACTGGGTGCAGGGACTGACGCTCCCCGGAAGCGACATTCGGGCGCAGCACCGTCGGTACAGAGCTTTCGTGGGTGCCCGATCGGCTACCTCATCGGGCCTGTGGAGGTAGACCTTCGAGGTGATCGTCCTCGGCATCCCGGCTGCACGGGGCGGACCTAGCGTCGGAGTCGGTTGGTTGTCGATCGAGGAGGTTGTGGTGTCGTCGGACAAGGACTGTTACCCGTCGTCTGTCGCTCCGGAGGCCAGTGGGCTCTCCATCCCGGAAAGCCTGCTGGCGGCCCGCCCGTCCACCGGACTCACCGTCCTCGACGGCGACTTGGCCCCCACTCGTATGCGCTACCGGGAGCTCGCGGAGCTGGCCGAGACGGCAGCCAGGTCTCTCCGGGCACAGGGCGTATCAGCAGGTGACCGGGTGTGTTTGCTCGCGCCCACGACCAAGGATCTGCTCATCACGCTGTTCGGCATCTGGCGGCTCGGTGCTGCTCCTGTTGTACTGCCACGTCCCCGACGGGCGGACGCGGAGACGTTCGTCGAGGAGATCCAGCGCCGGGTGAAGGCCGCGGCGCCCGCACTTCTCGTCACCACGGAGAGCAACGCCGCTCTCTTCGCCGGCCGACTGGCCGTTCGTACGATCAGCCTCCGGCAGCTCAGCAGTGGCACCTCGCGGACCACGGCGCCGCTGCCGATGCCGTCTCCCGACAGCATCGGTCTACTGCAATTCACGTCGGGCACCACGGCCGCGTCGCGCGCGGTACCCGTCACGCAGGCCCAGCTCATCGCGAACATCGCCGCAACACGCGCACACACCGGTTCCGGCGCGAGCGATGTCTATGTCAGCTGGCTGCCCCTGTACCACGACATGGGCATCGTGTCCCTCGCCGGCATGGCGGCCAGCGGTACCAACATCGTGCTGATGCCGACGGAAACGTTCATGGAACAGCCTGCCTGCTGGATGCGGACCGTCAGCGACTACGGCGGCACGATCACCGCCGCGCCCAACTTCGCTTACGGGCTCGCGGCGAAGGTGCAGTCCTTGCGGCCCGCGGCACTCAACCTGTCGCAGCTGCGCGTCGCCATCAACGGGGCCGAGGCCATCGACCCGGTGGTACTCGCCGGCGCCCAGTACGTCCTGGGCGAGGTGGGCTTCGGTCCCACCAGCATGTGCCCGATGTATGGCCTGGCCGAAGCGACGCTGGCAGTGACGGGGAGCAACCATGTGACGCCCGCCCAGGTGATCGAGCCGCTCGACGCCCCCGACGCGGCCAACCGTCCGGGCGACGCTCGGCCGGCACGCCCCTTGGTGAGCTGCGGAACGCCCGTACCCGGCACAGAGGTCATCATCCGGGCTGAGGACGGGTCTCTGCTGCCCGCCGGCGCTGTCGGAGAGGTCCTGGTCAAGGGGCCTGGTGTGACGCCTGGTTACTGGAGCGCGGGAGGGCACGTCGACTCGGGCAACCTGCTGCCGGACGGGTACCTCGCCACTGGCGACCTCGGTTTCCTCGACAGCGGCGAGCTGGTGATCTGCGGCCGCATCAAGGACATGGTTATCGCGGGCGGACGCAACCTCTACCCGGAGGACTACGAAGTGGTCACCGAGCGGGTGCAGGGAGTGCGGGCCGGAAACGTCGTCGCCTTCTCCCTGCCGGGCCAGGAACGCATGGTGGTGGTGGCCGAGGGCCGTGGCACCGGCAGCGTGCTCCAGGACGTGGGCGAACGCGTCATGGAGAGCCTGCGCCAGTCTGCGGAGCACGCGCCGCACGAGGTCGTCTTCATCAAGCCCGGCACCCTGCCGAAGACCTCGTCGGGCAAGCGGCAGCGGCGGGCCACGCGAGCCCTGTACGAGCAAGGTGCCCTCGAGGTCCTCCACACCGTGCACTGAAGAAAAGCGAGGGGACGCCGGGGCGAAATCAAGGGGATCGAGGAAAGAACAGTCATGTCCGTGATGAACGCGTTGAACGCTTCGAACGTGAAACCGGCCGGCGAGCCCGCGTGGCTCCTCCCGCCACCGCCGACGGCCTCCGCACAGGCCCTGACCTTGCTGTGCGTACCGCATGCCGGAGCGGGCCCGGGCAGCTACCGCCCGTTCGCCCGACCGCTGGCCCCGCGGGTGGCTCTGCGCCCCGTCCACCTGCCGGGCCGTGAGTCCCGTATCGGCGAGCCGGCGTTCGAAAACGTGACCGATGTAGTCAGGGCTCTCATTCCTCGGTTGATACCGCAGCTGCGCGGCCGGTTCGCGGTGTGGGGGCACAGCATGGGCGGCTTCGTCGCGTTCGAGCTGGCGCGGGTGCTGGAGGCCCGTTTCGGTATACGCGCGGAGGCTGTCGTCATCTCCGGCTGTCAGGCACCCCGGTCGTCGGGTCGCGAGCTGCTGCCGCAGCGACGCGAGTTGAGCGACGACGAGCTGTGGGCGAGCGCGGCGCAGCTGAACGGAATCCCCGAGGAGGTGATGCACAGCCGAGAGCTCAGGGCGCTCCTCCTGCCCACGCTCCGAGCGGACTTCTCCGTCTTCGAGACGTACGCGTACCAGGAAGGCCGCAAGCTGAGCTGTCCTCTCCATGTGTTCGCCGGTGCGGAGGACTTCGAGGCACCGGCGGCCGACATGCGGAAATGGGAGGAGGAGACCCGTGCCGACTTCCATCTGACGGAGCTGCCCGGAGGGCACTTCTTCCACCTGGACGATGCGGCGGGGTTCGGCGGCCGCCTGGCCGACGCCCTGTGCGGACAGCGCGCCGGCCAGTAGACCGTGGAACAGTCACATCGCGCTGGGTACGGACTCCAGGTTGACCAGGCCGAGCCGGATACCGCTGGCCACCGCCATCGTGCGGTTCTGGCAGCCGAGCTTCACCAGGATGTTCGCGACATGGCGTTTCACCCCGTGTTCGGTGATGCCCAAGGACTTGGCGATCTGCCGGTTGCTCAGGCCGTGCGTCATCAGTTCCAGCACCGTCAGCTCCCGGGCAGTGAGCTGGAATCGCTGCTGATGGGCCTGCGGTCCGGCATCCGCGGCAAGCGCGAACAGTTCGCGCATGGTGTTGCGGGAAACCGAGACCGTCCCTCGCCCCAGCGCGTCCAGCGTCTCGGCGAAGGAGCCGTCGGACAGGTCCTCCTCACGGAGGACCGCGTCGATGGGGAGTTCCGCGGCGACGTGCAGCCGGTCGCGGTCCAGCCGGTCACGGTCGCGAGACCCGGCGAGGAGCACCAGCCGGGTGCAGCAGCACGACCAGAGCGGCCGGAGGCAACGCACCCGTTCGGTGAGCGCGCGGACGGACAGCAGCACTGTGCACGCGCGGCTGAGCTGCGGCTCGGGCACCTCTTCCGGGGTCGCCACGGCGGTCAAAACGCCTCCGGGTCGTGCTTCCTCCAGCAAGTGCTGCAGCCCCCGACGCGTCATGGAGTGTGGCTCGATGAGCACGGTGTCCCGTCTGCCTCTTGGGCGAGAACAGTCCTCTCCGTTCGGACATTCAGACGAATCGGCCCCAGCCATGTGCGTGCTCAGCATCGAATAACCCCCGTATGGCATCCGGATGTTGTGAGTGCGAACGATCCAGTGACGTCTGGGCGCCCCCGCCACCCCAGTCGAAAACAAGCCCCCAGAGACTGTAGGTATGTTCCATACCGATGCCATGTACTGTGGTGCGCAGTAGTTCTAGTGTCAAGCCAGTTCACGTTGTGTAACCGTCGTTGTCGCAGGCAAGAGGGGAAGTCCCGATGAACGTCGATGTCGCAGTCGTGGGCGGCGGAGCCGCAGGTGTCGATGCGGCAGTCGCTGTCCGGGAGCAGAAACCGGGCAGCACCGTTGCTCTGATCACGCCGGACCAGAACCTCTCCTACCGGCCCTGGCTGGTGTATCTTCCCGCCGATGCCGTCTCCGCAGCGGACATGACCATTCCACTGTCCGAAATCGCCGACCGGCACGGCTTCGAGCTGGTGCATGGCAAGGTGACTCAAGTCGACCCGGACACTTCGCAGATCACCGCCGGCCCCGAGTCCGCGGTCATTGAGTACAAGCAGCTCATCCTCGCACCGGGCGCGCCCGCCGACCGGGCCCGCATAGCAGGCGCGGAAAAGCACGCCATCTTCCCGTGCGACGCGGACGACGCACGCGAACTGATTGACCGCCTGGACGAACTGCCCGATGCCACCGTGCTGTTCGTACTCACCGGTGAACGCATCGGCCCGGGGCTCGAATACGCCGGGTGGGTGACCCGCGCCGCGCGCGCGAAGGGCCGGGGCCGCGTACGGATCACCGTGGTGGAGGACGGTGACGCCCTGGACCGGCAGTTCGGCGCCCGCGCCGCCCAGCGCATCCTGCAGGGCGCGGCAACGCTCGGCATCCACCACATCAGGCACGCCGACATCGAACGGATCGCGGACGGCGAGCTGGTACTCACGGACCGGACTGTCGACGCCGACCTCATCGCCGTGACCAGCCCACTGCGCGGCCCCGACCTCGGGCTGCCAAGTCATCTCCTCGACTCACGCGGCATGTTGACGGTGGACGCCACACTCGCCGTGCCCGCTTTCCGGAACATCTTCGCCGCCGGCGACTTCAGCGACGTACAGGGCGTGGGTGCCGACCTCCCCAAGACATGGATCATGGCACGCCTGCAGGCGGAGACCGCGGCGCGCAACGTCGTGGCGGCCCTGCGCGGCGAACCGACCGTCGAACTGGACCGGCGCAAGGTGTCGCGCATGGCAGCGATCTCCATGCCCGACGTCGGCGGACAAACCCTCTTCGTCCGCAACCGCAAGCCCGTCATCGGCGGTAGCTGGCCATTGCGACTGCGCTACCGCATGGACGCCAAGTACCTGACGCGCTACCGCACTACGCCCGGCGCCACGCGTCCCCTCATGTAACCGGGGCGTCCTCGGCGACGGACAGCGCGCCGAAGCCGCAACGTTGCGGGTGTCGACCCCGTGCCTGTCGGTACGTGCACCCCGGAATCAGCACCCGGGATGCACGGCACCGCCAAGGAGCGCTACCGGGGGCCAGTGCCAGGGCCACTGCGCACGGCCGGCAACGTCGTCTCGCACCACAGGCCCGAAGCCGACTGCGGCGTCGGCGCGGGCGACGTATGCGGCCTCGGTGAGCAGTTCATGGAAGGCGGCCGCGGCGAGATCGTGCTGCACGAGAGTGTTCGCACGCCGACGGGACGACGGCCACGCCTCCCGAGGGAGAGAGCCGTTGGTGCCACTGCGCCGCAACCACTCGTCATCCGTGGACTCTCAAGACCCTGGCACCCGATCGATCCAGGTCCGGGTCGGTGCGAGTCACCCAGGACGGCTCCCAGTCCAGCAGGGTGTGCTCGTCGGTGCCCAAGCCGACGTCGACGACGTACCGGAAGCCGGCGGACTCGGCTGCGGCGATGCGGGGCCGGTCATCGGTGGGTGCGGCGAAGACGATGCGGCACGGCGGCGTCGACCCGGAGCGGATCATCGTCGACCCGGGCCTGGGCTTCGCCAAGAACCCCGAGCACGACGTCGCGCTGCTGGCCCAACTGCACCGACTTCGCGCCCTGGGCCGACCGCTGCTCGTGGCCGCCTCACGCAAGCGGTTCCTCGGCCGAGTGCTCGCCGGCACGGAGGGCAACCCGCCGCCGACGCGGGAGCGGGACGCGCTAACGGCCGCCGTGTCCGCGATCGCGGCCCACTCCGGCGTCTGGACCTTACGGGTACACGAGGTACGCGCCACGGCAGACGCAGTGCGGGTGGCCCGAGCCGTCGAAAGCGCAGCGGACAAGGGCAGACCGCTCCAGATGAATGTCAGGCGCCGGTGACGACTCGCACGAAGACGACCGGTTCGGCGTCGTCGTTGCGGTACGCGTACTCCTGGTCGCTGGCGATGACAGCACTCTCCCCGGGTGCCAACACCCGGGGGCCGGCCTCCAGTGCCAGTGTGAGGCGTCCGGAGAGCACGTGATGGATCTCCTGTGCGCCGCGCCGGTCCGGTTCTGCGTCGTAGTGGCCGCCGGGGGTCAGGGTCCAACGCCACAGTTCGGCTCGCGGGTCCTCGGTCGCGCCAAGGAGGAGGGCCTGGCTGCCGTCGGGGGCCTCCCACACGAGCGTTCCCTCGACCTGCTCGTCCGCCGCGCGCTCGGGCAGGGCAAGGGCGGCGAAGTCGGTGTCGAGGGCCCGTGCGACGCGGTCGACGGTGGCAAGGCTCGGGTTGGCCTGCCCCAGTTCGATATCGGTGAGCATCCTCCGGCTGAGATCACCGGCTTCGGCCAGCTGCTGCACGCTCCAGCCACGCTGCTTGCGCAGCGCCCGGATGCGCGCGCCGATGCGGGTGACGAACTCCTGCGTGGCACTGCTGCCGACGGTGACCTTACTGCCCATGGTGAGCACTATAGTGCACAAAAAAACTTGCCACCTTGACGTATGAGCAATATATTGCTCAACATGCGAGTGATTCACACTGCCCATGTCTCCGAGCAGGCCGTGTTGGCCGCCCTCCGCGAGGCGTTCGGGGATCTTTCCATAGCGAGCCGGCGGCCCCGGCCAGTTCGTCGTCGACCTGCCCGACGGCGGTGACGTCATCCACTACCCGGCCGTTGCTGCCCGGCGCCGGGGTGTACGCGCTCAAGGTCTCCCCGTACCTGCCGCAGGCGGCCGGTCCGGCGACGGTCACCGCCTGGACGATGCTGATGAGCCTGTCCACCGGGCAGCCGGTCGCACTGCTGGACGCCTCGGGCCTGACCGTGGAACGCACCGCGGCCACCACCGTGCTCGCCGCCGACCACCTCCTGCCGCCCGACGCCCGCACCGCGGCCGTCATCGGGTACGGCCGCATCGGCCGCGCGCACGCCCGCTACCTGCGGCACGTCCGCCCCGACATGACCGTGCGCGTGGTCTCCCGCACGCGGCCCGAGGAGCTGGACAGTGGCATCGAGGCCGTCGCCGGCATCCGCGAAGCCGTGACGGGCGCGGACCTGGTGATGCTGTGCACCTCGGCAGCCGACGACGTGGTGGACCCCCGCACCCTGGCCGCGGGCACGGTCACCACCTCCATCTCGACCAACGCCCCCGGAGCACGCGAGATCCCGCCCGCGGCGGTGCCGGACCTCGATGTGTACGTGGATGCACGCACCACCCTCCACGTGGCCACCGAACTGGTGCAGGCCGCCGCGACCGGCTGGGATCCCGCCACGGTACGCGGCGACCTGACCGGCCTGGTCGCCGGCAGCACCCCACGCCCCAGTGGGAAACGCCCGGTGTACTTCCGGTCCGTGGGACTGGGCATCGAGGACGCGGCCGTCGCCTGGGCCGCCTACCAGTACGACAACGAGACCACCGAGGGACGGCCCTGATGAAGATCCGTGAGTTCGCGGTCGAGCAGTGGATGAACGAGTACGAGGAGACCTGCCGGTACAACCTGGCCGAGACCTGCGTCCGCTCACTCACCACCGGTGAACTGCTGAAGCTGTCCGGCCGGCACGAGGAGGTACTGGCCGAGCTGGCAGCCACCCCGCTCACCTACGGACCGATCCCGGGCAGCCCCCGCCTGCGCGCCCTGGTGGCGGACCTGTACACGGTCCAGGGCCCGAACAATGTACTGATCACCCATGGGGCGATCGGCGCCAACGCACTCGTGCACACCACCCTCGTCGAGCCGGGCGACCACATCGTGGCCGTGGTCCCCACCTACCAGCAGCACTACTCCATCCCGGACAGCTACGGCGCCCGCGTCGACCATCTGACGTTGCGTGAGGAGAACGGCTGGCTGCCCGATCCGGACGAACTCGACCACCTGGTTACCCCGGACACCAAGCTCATCGCGGTCAACAATCCCAACAACCCCACCGGCGCCCTCATCGACGAGGCCGGCCTGACCCGTATCGCCGAGATCGCCGGCCGCGTCGGCGCGTGGGTACTGTGCGACGAGGTCTACCGGGGCGTGGACCAGCACGGTGACGGTTTCACCACCTCGATCGCCGACCTGTACGAGCGCGGCATCTCCACCGGCAGCATGTCCAAGCCGTACTCCCTGGCCGGGCTGCGGCTGGGCTGGATCACCGGCCCGGCCGGCCTGCTGCAGGCCGTCGCCACCCACCGCGACTACACCACCATCAGCGTCGGACGCATCGACGACCTGCTGGCCTGCGTCGCACTGGAGAACAAGGACGCGGTACTGGCCCGCTCCCACCGGATCACCCGCACCAACCTGGCGATCCTCGACGAGTGGGTCAGCGGCCGCAACGACATCACCTACGTGAAGCCGGCCTCCGGCACCACCGCACTGCTCCGCTACCACTACCCCCTCGGCTCCTACGAGTTCTGCACCCGGCTGCTCAAGGAGACCGGCGTCATGTTCACCCCCGGCGCCGCCTTCGACATCGAGCACACCGTACGCATCGGCTTCGCCGACGACACCGAGACCCTGCGCACCGGCCTGCACCTGCTCGGCCGGTTCCTCGAACAACTCCCCCAGGCATAACCACTCGCAGCTCCTCGGGGTGGGAACTCCTCAGCGGGTTCCCACCCCGACCGTTGCCTCGAACGACCGCCACCAAGACCATGGGGACCGACCGGCCACCACTGAAGGGAAGTTCCCAGATCCCCAGATCAGAGTCTTTAATGAGGAGGTTTGCCATAGACTGTCAAGCACCGATCCAGGGAAGAGGCGCTCGCGATCAGTGGAGTCAGCACTCCCGATAGGCCGAAGCCGCTGATCCCAGTCCGTCCGCGACCGGCTCGCCCGCCGCCACGAACACCTCTTCCTGTTCACCAAGACACCCCGGTACCGCTTCGACCTGGACCCGATCCGCCAGCCCTACACCGGCGACCGCGCACTCTCCCGACGCGCGCACCACACCGCGAGCAAACCCAACACCGCCCGCGGCACCTGGCCCCCAACCACCCGCCGCTCTGCGGCCCTTGGCCCCAGCCTCCAACCCACCGGAAGCCGCCACACGGCCGCACACCTCAAAGGCCGCAACCCCGGCACGGCATGGGAGATAGCCACCCGCCCCACCCGCCACGCGCATACCGCCGCATTCCCGATCGACCTTCCGCTGCGCTGCATCTCCGCCGGCTGCCGCCCCGGCGGCACTGTCGCCGATCTCTTTTCCGGCACCGGTACGACAGGGGCTGCCGCCCTGCACCTGGGCCGCGCACACCTCGGCATCGACATCGTCGAGAAGTACCTCCGGCACGCCCGTGCGCGCCTGTCAGCGTCCACGGATCACGGGCCCGGCTCTCCGTGACGAACACACCCAAATCTGCCGAGGACACCCCGGCGCCACGTCCGACCCACGGCGAAACACTGCCCCGGACACCCACGCGCTCATCCCCACCCGCTTTTCTCCCAGCGGGTGGGCAGCGGCCCCTCACTGCCAGAAAGCCCGACTCATGACCGCTTTCGCGTTCGCCGGCCGCTGTTCGACCGAGAACCTGCAAGTCCCCGAAGCCTCCCGCAACTGGCAGCTGACGAGGGCGAGATACCTCATCGAGCCGGTCGGCGGCCGAATCGTCGCCGAGTACTTCGACATCGGCCACAGCCGCTCCCTGCCCTGGCGCCGTCGCCCCCGTGCCTCCGCCCTCCTCGACGCCCTCAAGAACCCCGACCGCGGCTTCACCGCCGTCGTCATCGGCGAACCCCAACGCGTCTTCTACGACAACCAATACAGCCTCACCCACCCCCTCTTCACCCACTACGGCGTGGAACTATGGGTCCCCGAGGTCGTCGGGCCCATCAACGCCGACAGCGAGGCCCACGACCTGGTCATGTCCGTCTCCGGTGGCATGAGCAAGGGCGAACGCAACCGCATCAAAATCCGCGTCCGCGCCGCCACGGCCGCGCAGGCCCAGATCGAAGGCCGTTTCCTCGGCGGGCGCCCGCCGTACGGCTACCGGATCGCCGACGCCGGGCCGCATCCCAACCCGGCCAAGGCCGCCGACGGCAAACGCCTCCACCGCCTGGAGCCCGACCCCGCCACCGCCCCCATCGTCCGCTGCATCTTCGCCGAGTACCTGCGCGGCCGCGGCTACTACGCCATCGCCGAAGGGCTCACCCGCGACGACATCCACTGCCCCTCCGCGCACGCCCCCGGACGCAACCCCCACCGCAGCGGCGAAGCCTGGGCCAAGAACACCGTGCGGGCAATCCTCCTCAACGCCCGCTACACCGGCCACCAGGTCTGGAACCGCCAGCACAAACAGGAGGTCCTCCTCGACGTCGAGGACGTCGCCCTCGGCTACCAGACCCGCCTGCGCTGGAACAGCAACGACGACTGGATCTGGTCCAAGCACCCGGCCCATCCTCCGCTGCTCTCCATGGAGGGCTACCTCCACGCCACCGAGATCCGCGCCTCCCGCACCCGTGGGAAGAGACCCAAGGAACGCCGCACCAAGCTCCACACCTACGTCCTGGCCGGACGCGTCCACTGCCCCCTGTGCTGACGCACGATGATCAGCCACGCCATCCGCGCCGAGCCCTACTACCACTGCCGCTACGCCGAGGAATACGCCCTCACCAACAAGATCACCCACCCCCGCAACATCTTCCTCCGCGAGAAAGATGTCCTCCCTGCCCTCGACGAGTGGATCTCCCTACAGTTCTCACCCGGGCACCGCCAAGCCATCATCGACCGGCTCCACGCCGCGCAGCGCCTGACCGCACCCGAGCCCGCAGAGGAAACCCAGGCGATCATCCGCGACTGTGACCGCAAGCTCACGAACTACCGCAATCTTCTCGACTCCGGTGCCGCCGATTCCGGCACCGTCGCCCAGTGGATCAGTGAGACCGAGGCCCGCCGCAAGACCGCCGCCGCCCGGCTGCAGGAGAAGAAGAACCCCGGAATCACCCGGGACCAGATCAGCGGACTCGTCCACGCCGCCGGAGACATCGCCGACGCGCTGCAGCATGCCGAGCACCCCGACAAGGCCCGGCTCTACGCCGAGCTCGGCCTACGGCTCGAATATCACCACGCGCAACGCAAAGTGCTGGTCGGGATCGCTCCCGGCCAGCACTTGGTTGGTGAAAGGTGTGTGTCCGAGGGGGGACTTGAACCCCCACGCCCGATAAAGGGCACTAGCACCTCAAGCTAGCGCGTCTGCCATTCCGCCACCCGGACTAGGTGTTGCCGGCGCGGGGCTTGCCCGCGGCGACATGGACAACAATACCAAGGTTTCGGAGTGGGTTTCACACTCGGATGCGGGGAGACATAAGCGAGGGTTATGTGCGGCGCGACGGCCCGGCTGGAGGGGCGGGAG
>NZ_NHSG01000434.1:0-25329 GCF_020024005.1 Streptomyces purpurogeneiscleroticus | reverse complement strand
CGCTCCCCGATGTCCCCGGCACCCCGGAATGCGTCCTGGCCCCCGCGGTGCCCGTCCCGCCGGTGTGGATCGGCGGCTTCGCCACCGCGGCGCTGCGCCGCACGGTGCGGTACGGCACCGGCTGGCTCGGCGCCCTGCGGACCCCGGACGCGTTCCGCGCCACCGGCGACCGGCTCCGGGAACTGGCGGCCGAGGAGAAGCGTCCCGCGCCCCGGCTGGCCACCATGATCCACGGCGCGATCGCCCCGCGCGGCGCCACGGACGGCCTGCACGACCGCTACGCCGCCACGCTCGCCGCGTCCTACGGCATGGACCACGACACCGCCCGCACCCTGGCCGTCACCGGCGACCCCGAGCAGGTCGCCGAGCAGCTCACGGCCTTCGTCCGGGCCGGCGCCGAGAGCCTGGTGTTCACCACTCCTGTGCCGGACTGGCACCGCTGCGCCGACCTGCTCGGCGAGGCCCGGCAGCTGGTCCTGCGCGAGCTCTCCTGACCCCCTCCCGCAGGCGTCCCCCAGCGCCTGCCGTGTCCTGCCGGTGGCCCCCCGGCCCGGCGGACGCGCCCCGGAAGGCAGGCCGGCGCCCCCGTCCGGCCTGCCTTCCGGCGCGTGAGCCCCCTACGGTGGGACTGTTCCGTGCCACAGCGCTGTTGTGCAGCACAGCACCTTTGTGCACCACAGCGATGAACGATTTACGTGAAGATCCTGCCTGAGGAGTAGGGACGTGGCTTTGCCAAGCCATTACCCTTGAGGCCAAGGCCGCGCAGGGCGGCCATGGAGGAGTGAGATGAGGAGCAGCAACCCGGTCTTCTCGCGACGGGGGTTCAGCCGAAACGGCTACGCCGGCTTCAATGCGCCGCCGCAGGCCGGGACCGCCGCCAACCCTTACGCGGAGACGAACCCGTACGCCGGACAGGCCCCCCACGCGGGCGCGAACCCGTACGCGGGCAACCCGTACGCCCAGGGCCAGCAGGACGTCACCCAGGCCCCGCCGTACGTCCCGCAGACCCGCCCGATGACCATGGACGACGTCGTCGTCCGTACGGGCCTCACGCTCGGCACCGTCGTCGCCGGCGCCGCCGTGGCGTGGATCATGGACCTCTCCCTGGGTCTGGCCATCGGCGCCGCGCTCATCGCGATGGTGCTCGGCCTGGTCCAGGCGTTCAAGCGCAAGCCGTCGCCGCCGCTGATCCTGGCGTACGCCGCCTTCGAGGGCCTCTTCCTCGGCGCGATCAGCAACGCGATCAACCAGTGGGTGGCCCCAGGGGCACCCATGCAGGCGGTACTGGGCACCATGGCGGTCTTCGTCGTGATGCTCGTCGCCTACAAGACCCGCATCGTGCGGGTGAACGCACGCTTCACCCGCTTCGTGATCATCGCCGCCATGGGCTTCCTGCTGCTGCAGGTGGTCAACCTGATGTTCATGGCGTTCGGCGGCGGTGACGGCCTCGGCTTCCGCAGCGGCGGCCTGGGCATCGTCTTCGGCGTGGTCGGCGTGCTGCTCGGCGCGCTCTTCCTCGCCCTGGACTTCAAGCAGGTCGAGGACGGCATCGCCTACGGCGCGCCGCGCGAGGAGTCCTGGCTCGCGGCCTTCGGCCTCACCATGACCCTGGTGTGGATCTACCTGGAGATGCTGCGGCTGGTCGCCATCTTGAACGGCGACGATTAGTACCGCCCGCGTCCGGTGCCGTGAGGTGCCGGACCCGGCGAAGGGCCCGCGGGAGGCTTGCCTCCCGCGGGCCCTTCGGGTTTCCGGCGCGGTCCGGTCACGGGACCGGACCCCGCGCGGTAACCGTCCGCTAGAACTTCCGGGCCGCGCGCCGCAGGTCGTACTCGTGCACGATCGCCTTGGCGTGGCCATAGGCGAGATTGTGCTCGCCGCGGAGCCAGCTGACCTTCTCCTCGAAGCGGAAGAGAGCGGGGCCTTCATCGACGGTGCGAAGCCAGTCGGAGACTTCACGGCCTGTGCAGTGGGGGATACGGGAGAGCAGGTTCCGGTGGGTCTCTTCGGAGAAGACTTGGGACATCGGCGCCTCCGGACGCGTTCGATGCTGGTCCTTCAGCACACCGTGCCTGAGCGTTCGGGCGTTGGCAACCACCCGGGAGTGGCGCATAGGCTCACGGCGTGCTTGACGTGATGCCTTTGCAGACCGCTGTTGACACCCTCGCCGACCGGCTCAGGGCGCTGCCGCAGAGCGCCCTCGCGCGCGGCGCGGCGGCCGAAGGACTGGCTCTCGCCAGGGAGTTCGCGCACCGCGCGCAGCGCCTGGAGGAGCCCGGAACGGAGCCGCGCGAGCTGCCGGACGCCGGGATGTTCGCGGTCGGTGACCAAGTGGCGGTGGCCGGTCATGATTTGGCGTACGCCCTGCGGGACGCGGAAACGGCCCGTGCCGAGGATGTGGCACAGGCCGTGGAAGAAGTACGGCGGACCGCTGCGCGCTGCTGAGCGGTCCTGGACCGGGCGGGTACTGGGCCCGGTCCGAAAGGAAGCCCCGAGGTCTCTCGCCCCGGAGTCGGGGGCTCGCGCCTCAGAGGGAAGCGATGACCCGGTCGGCGAGGACGTAGACGCTGTCGTCGCGGCCCTCGCCCCAGGCGAAGGTCAGCGCGTACGCGCCGGCGACGCCCGAGCCGCCGAGCAGCACGGTGGTGTGGCCCTCGCGGAGCGCCTCGGCGACCCGCTCGGCCGTCTCGCGGTGGCCCGGCGTCATGCAGACGGTCGTGCCGTCGGCGAAGACATAGACGTCGAGGGTGCCCAGCGGGCCCGGCCGGACGTCGGCCAGCGGCGTGCGGTCCTCGGCCAGCTCCTCCAGGCGCGCCACGGTGCGCTCGTGGTCGCCGATGGCGGGGGAGGGCGAGAAGTCGGGGTGCGAGGGGTGGCGCCGGCGGGCGGCGGCCAGCTCGGCGGACTCGGTGTCGTCGACGGCCCCTTCGGTCGGGGCGTCCACCGGCTCGAGGTCCACCTCGTCCATGCCGAACAGCGGCTCGGAGCCCAGTACGTCCGGGTCCAGGCCCGCGAAGTCGGCCTGCCGCGGCAGGTAGAAGCGGTCGAAACCGTCACCGGGCGCGGTGTCGTCACCCGGCGCGGGGTGGCCCGGCAGCAGCGACGAGGGCGAGTCGGCGTCTCTGGCCTCCTGCGCGGCCCAGAAGGCACGCGCCTCGGCGAGCTCCCGCTCCCGCTCCTCGGCCAGCGCGTCGGCCACCGCGGCACGTATGTCGTCCAGCGGGGTCTCGGCGGCGGGTGCCGGGCGGGCGGCGGGAATGGCGGCGAGGGCCGCTGCGCCGTCCTCACGGGCGGTGCTGAGTTCGGCCCGCAGTCCGGCGACCTCGCGGCGCAGGGTGCGAGCGGTGTGCAGGGAGGCTGCTCCCAGCGCCACGGCGATGGCCGCGGCCGGCAGCAGTGCATAAGCGATGGCGGTCACTGACGTACTCCCGGTAGCAGAATGTCCCCCGGAGAACTTCCTACATCAGCCTGCGGGAGGTCGGCGACCGTTTGCAGTGCACTATGTCCCGGATTGCAGGGGGCATTGAGCCTCATACGCTCGGGTGACCCCCGCTCGACCTGGGGAAATGCGACTCCCCCAGGGCGTTGGTCACAATCCTGGGGGAGTCGGTACAACGATCTTGTCACGCGGTGACGTGGGTCACCGGTTCTCGCTGTACGTAACGCAGTTGATACGCAGGGTCCCGAAAAACCTCAGGTCAGCGTGGTCTTGGCTCAGCTCAGCCGCTCGATGACCATCGCCATGCCCTGGCCGCCGCCGACGCACATGGTCTCCAGGCCGAACTGCTTGTCGTGCCACTGCAGGGAGTTGATCAGCGTGCCGGTGATACGGGCGCCGGTCATGCCGAAGGGGTGGCCGACCGCGATCGCGCCGCCGTTGACGTTCAGCTTGTCCAGGTCGATGCCCAGGTCCCGGTAGGACGGGATGACCTGCGCGGCGAACGCCTCGTTGATCTCGACCAGGTCGATGTCGCCGATGGACAGGCCCGCGCGCCGCAGCGCCTGCTTCGACGCCTCGACCGGGCCCAGGCCCATGATCTCGGGGGAGAGGCCGGAGACGCCGGTGGAGACGATGCGGGCCAGCGGGGTCAGGCCCAGCTCGCGCGCCTTGGTGTCGGACATGATCACGAGCGCGGCCGCGCCGTCGTTGAGCGGGCAGCAGTTGCCCGCGGTGACCAGCCCGTCGGGGCGGAAGACGGGCTTGAGGCCCTGCACGCCCTCCAGGGTGACGCCCGCGCGCGGGCCGTCGTCCTTCGAGACGACCGTGCCGTCGGGGAGGGTGACCGGGGTGATCTCCCGCTCCCAGAAGCCGTTCTTGATGGCCTGCTCGGCGAGGTTCTGGGACCGCACGCCGAACTCGTCCATGTCCTGGCGGGTGACGCCCTTGACGCGCGCGAGGTTCTCCGCGGTCTGGCCCATGGCGATGTACGGGTCGGGGACCAGGCCGTCCTCGCGCGGGTCGTGCCAGGTCGAGCCCTCGGTCTGCGCGACCGCCTCGGTGCGGGCCTCGGCCTCCGCGAAGAGCGGGTTGTGGGTGTCGGGCAGGCTGTCGGAGTTGCCCTTGGCGAAGCGGGAGACGGTCTCCACGCCGGCCGAGATGAAGACGTCGCCCTCGCCCGCCTTGATGGCGTGCAGCGCCATCCGCGAGGTCTGCAGCGACGAGGAGCAGTACCGGGTGATCGTGCAGCCGGGGAGGTGGTCCATGCCCATCTGCACGGCCACGATGCGGCCCAGGTTGTTGCCCTGCTCGCCACCGGGCAGGCCGCAGCCGAGCATCAGGTCGTCGATGTCCTTCGGGTCCAGCTCGGGGACCTTGGCCAGCGCGGCCTTGATGATCTCGGCGGTCAGGTCGTCCGGGCGCAGGTCCTTCAGCGAGCCCTTGAAGGCGCGGCCGATCGGGGAGCGGGTGGCAGAGACGATCACGGCTTCGGGCATCACGCGGCTCCAGACGAGAAGAAGACTGAGGACTGTGAGGGAAGCTACCTGCACGTACAGCGAAGGTCACGGTTCCTGCGCTGTGATGCGGGCCTCTTTTCTAAGCGGCTGCTTACCTCCGTACTGAGCGGATGCTCACCCATCAGGCCGGTGCCGCGCAAGGGGGCGGCGCCCCGCCGCCCGCTACGGCGCCCGCTCCTCGGCCTCCGCCGTCGGCTCCTCGGCCTCCTGTGCCGCGATCCGCTGCCGCCTGCGGTGCTTGAGCAGCGCCCACGGCGCCCGGCTGCCCGCGACCTCGGTGCCGCCCTCGGACGCCGCCTGTGCCGCCGCCTCCTCGACCGGCAGGAAGCCCTCGCGCCGCGCCGGCTCCGGGCGCTCCTCCTCTTCCGGCCACAGGCCGAGCGCCGCGCACAGCGTGGGCAGCACGGCCATCGCCGCGGTCGCGTATCCCTCGGCGGAGGGGTGGTAATTGTCCGAACTGAACAGCTCCCGCGGGTTCGCCTCGAACTCCGGGCCGAGCAGGTCGCCCAGCGACACCGTCCGCCCGCCGTGCTCCACCACTCCGATGGTCTGCGCCGCCGCCAACTGCCGGCTCAGCCGCCGGGCCACCCAGCGCAGCGGCTGGTACACCGGTTCGATCGTGCCGAGGTCGGGGCAGGTGCCCACCACCACCTCGCAGCCCGCTTCGCGCAGCCGGGCCACCGCCTCGGACAGCATGCGGACGGAGTGGGCGAGCGGCATCCGGTGCGTGACGTCGTTCGCGCCGATCATGATGACGCAGACGTCCGGCGCCGGGCCGTCCGCCAGCAGCAGCGTCACCTGGCGCTCCAGGTCGTCGGACTGGGCGCCGGGCAGCGCGACATTGCGCAGGTCGACCGGGCGCTCGGCGATCGCGGCGAGCCCCGAGGCCAGCAGCGCTCCGGGCGTCTGGCGGGCCCGTGTGACGCCCTGCCCGGCGGCCGTGGAGTCGCCGAGGAAGCCAAGCCGCAGCGGGGTCCGGTCGGTGCGATACCAGAACGTGGCGCCGTAGCGGCCGTCGGCGGGCGGTGGCAGCTCGGTGGCGCCGCCGACCGTACGGCGGGCGAGCCGCACCTCGGTCAGCAGCAGGCCCACCGCGGCGACGCCGAGCAGCCCGACGCCTCCGCTGCCGACCGCCGCGGCCGTCGCGATCCGGCGTGCCACCCTCGCCCTGGACATGGTCATCGGCATCGGCCGGGCACCTCCCCGCAGTGCGTACACGGGGCGTGCGAAGGGAGTGAATCCCGGCGCGCGCTCCGCGGACTCGCGAAACTCGTGACAAGAACGTCTTGCCCCGCAGGGCCTTCGCCGCAACGCGCCTGCCCTGTGGGGGTGAGCGCAATAGGCTGGCCGGACGGGCGCAGGACAGCGCGCCCCCTACCGCGGAGACCACCGTGCAGGTTTATGAATCCATGATTGAGCTGGTCGGCAACACCCCGCTCGTGCGGCTCAAAAGTGTGACCGAAGGAATCCGGGCCACCGTCCTGGCCAAGGTCGAGTACTTCAACCCGGGCGGGTCCGTGAAGGACCGGATCGCGGTGCGCATGATCGAGGCCGCCGAGCGGTCCGGCGCACTGAAACCGGGCGGCACGATCGTGGAGCCGACCTCGGGGAACACCGGCGTCGGCCTGGCGATCGTGGCCCAGCAGAAGGGCTACAAGTGCATCTTCGTCTGCCCCGACAAGGTGTCGACGGACAAGATCAATGTGCTCCGGGCCTATGGCGCCGAGGTCGTGGTCTGCCCCACGGCCGTCGACCCCGACCACCCGCAGTCGTACTACAACGTCTCCGACCGGCTGGTACGCGAGACGCCCGGCGCCTGGAAGCCGGACCAGTACAGCAATCCGGACAACCCGCGGTCGCACTACGAGTCCACGGGACCCGAAGTGTGGGAGCAGACCGACGGCCGAATCACGCATTTCGTGGCGGGCGTGGGCACCGGCGGCACCATCAGCGGGACCGGGCGGTACTTGAAGGACGTCAGTGACGGCAAGGTCAAGGTCATCGGCGCCGACCCGGAGGGCTCGGTCTACAGCGGCGGCTCCGGGCGCCCGTATCTGATCGAGGGCGTCGGCGAGGACTTCTGGCCCACCGCCTACGACAGCACCGTCGCCGACGAGATCATCGCGGTCTCCGACAAGGACGCCTTCCAGATGACCCGGCGGCTCGCCAAGGAGGAGGGCCTGCTGGTCGGCGGCTCCTGCGGGATGGCCGTGGTGGGCGCGCTGAAGGCCGCCGAGGGGCTCGGCGAGGACGACGTGGTGGTGGTCCTGCTGCCGGACAGCGGCCGCGGCTACCTCTCGAAGATCTTCAACGACGACTGGATGAACGACTACGGCTTCCTGGAGACCGGGGGCACCGACCGGGTCGCCGATGTCATGCACAACAAGCACGGCGGCATCCCCGAACTGGTGCACATGCACCCCGAGGAGACCGTCGGCGAGGCCATCGAGGTGCTGCGTGAGTACGGCGTTTCCCAGATGCCGATCGTGAAGCCGGGCGCCGGGCACCCCGACGTGATGGCCGCCGAGGTCATCGGCTCGGTGGTGGAACGCGAGCTGCTGGACGCGCTGTTCACCCAGACCGCCTCGCTCGGCGACCCGCTGGAGAAGCACATGTCCGCGCCGCTGCCGCAGGTCGGCGCGGGCGAGCCGGTCGCCGACCTGATGGCCGTACTGGAGAACGCCGACGCCGCGATCGTGCTCGTCGAGGGCAAGCCGACCGGGGTCGTCAGCCGGCAGGACCTGCTGGCCTTCCTGGCCGGTGGCGCGCGGAGCGCGCAGTAGGACCGAGCCGGTCAACTCCCCGTCGACGCAAGGTGTACGTATGTGTCACGCGGAGGCAGCACGGACTTAACACGGGTCGGGCAGATTAGTCCGTGCGGCGACAAGGACTTCGGAGCGGCTCCCGGACTCCAGGTCGCCAGGACGCGTCCGACCGGCCCTGACCCGGTCCGCGTCCTTCGCGGGGACCGCCGTCGTCCCGCCCCTGGCGCTTGCGCGCCGGGGTGCGGCGGTCCCCGCGCCGTTTCCTCCCGGGGGTGGCCGATTCAGCGCCGTTTTAGTCGGCGTGCGTCGTTTCCCGCGGCACCGTTGTGGCTGGGCGCCCAGTTCCCCGGGCCCCTTCACTGCCTCCGGCAGTGAGCCAGTACAAGGCGGCCGGGACGGCCAGGCCCACCAGCCACGAAACGTCGGCGCCGCCCAAGGGGGCCACCAAGGGGCCCGTGTAGAAGTGGGTTACCAGGAACGGGAGCTGGGTCAGGACGCCGATGGTGTAGATGGCGAGGGCCTTGGCGTTCCAGGCGCCGTAGCGGCCGGCGGGGTCGTGGAGGGCGTCCAGGTCGTAGCGTTCCTTGGAGATCAGGTAGTAGTCGACCAGGTTGATCGCGGACCAGGGCGTGAAGAACGTCAGCAGGAAGAGCAGGAAGTCCTTGAAGGCGGTCAGGAACGAGTCCTTGCCGAGGAGGGACACCGCCGTGCCGACGACCATGATCCCGGCGAAGTAGAGGCTGCGGCCGCGCGGCGAGAGCGTGCGCTGCCCGCGGAAGCCGCTGATGCTCGTCACCATCGACATGAAACTGCCGTAGGTGTTCAGGACGTTGATCGTCAGCTTGCCGAGGGCGATGACGAAGTAGAGCGCTGCGGCCAGCAGGCCCGTGCCGCCCAGCCCGACGATGTACGAGACCTCGTGGCCGACGAAGGCCGCGGGCGCCGCGGCCGCGGCCAGCGCGCCGAAGGTCATCGACCACTGCGAGCCGAGCACCGAGCCGGAGAGCGTCCACCAGAAGGTCGCGCGGGCTGAGGTGTCGCGGGGCAGGTAGCGCGAGTAGTCCGCGACGTACGGGCCGAAGGCCAGCTGCCAGGACGCGGAGAGCGAGACGGCCAGCAGGAAGACCGGGAAGTCGAAGCTGCGGTCGTGCAGCAGGAGGGCCAGGTCGGTCCGCTCCAGCAGGCGCACGCCGAGGTAGACGAAGGCCACCGCGCAGACGAGCCCGGCGATCCGGCCGAGCGCGTGGATCAGGCGGTAGCCGACGGCCGCGGCGAAGGCGGTGATCGCGCCGAAGGCGATGATGCCGGTGGTGTCGCCGAGGTGGGTCAGATGGCCGACCGCCTGCCCGGCGAGCACGGTGCCGCTGGCGAAGAAGCCGATGTACATGATGATGACCAGGGCCAGCGGCACGACCGCGCCGCGCACCCCGAACTGGGCCCGCGAGGAGATCATCTGCGGCAGGCCGAGCCGCGGCCCCTGTGCCGAGTGCAGGGCCATCACCGCGCCGCCCAGCAGGTTGCCGAGCAGCAGGCCGATCACCGACCAGAAGGCGTTCGCGCCGAACACGACGGCGAGCGCACCGGTGACCACCGCGGTGATCTGGAGGTTGGCGCCCAGCCAGAGCGTGAACTGACTGAAGGCGGTGCCGTGCCGTTCGGAGTCCGGTACGACGTCGATCGAGCGTTGTTCCACCACGCCTGCCATGGGCCGTCCCTCTCTCGCTGAATGGGCCCATGCAGCATCAAGTGCGAGTGAATGAAAATGCAATAGGCTGAGCGTAAATCCCTGGTTACGGCTCCGGCCCGGGCAGGTCACGCCGGGGGATTACGTAGAGTCGGGCAGCACACGCCCGGGACCGGACCGAGAGGACACGATGAGCGGGGACAACGGGGGCGAGGGCGCCACCGAGGCGACCGCCGGTGCGGCGGCGCGGCTGCAGAAGCTCTTCGAAGGGCACCGGCTCACGCCGACCCAGCGCCGGATCGCGCACTGCATGGTGCGCCGGGCCGCCGACGCGCCCTTCCTCTCCAGCGTCGAGCTGGCCGAGCTGGCCGGCGTCAGCCAGCCCTCGGTGACCCGCTTCGCGGTCGCCCTCGGCTTCGACGGCTATCCGGCGCTCCGCCGCCACCTGCGGGACGTGGCCCCGGAGCGCGCCGCGGCGGCCCAAGACTCGCTCAACGAGTACCAGCAGGCCGTACAGGAGGAGATCGGCAACCTCCAGGAGCTGTCGGCGGCGCTCGCCGACCCCGCGCCGATAGAGGAGGCGGCCCGCCTGTTCGCGGCCTCCCCGGTGCTGCCGGTGCTCGGCCTGCGCGCCGCGATGGGTCAGGCCGCGGGCTTCGCGTACTTCGCGAGCAAGGTCCACCCGGATGTGCGGCTGCTGGACGAGGGCGGCTCGATGCTCGCCGACCGGATCGACGGGGCGGTGCGCGCGGGCGCGAGCGTCCTGCTCTGCTTCGCGCTGCCGCGCCACCCCCGCGAGGTGATCGAGGCGCTGGCGTACGCCCGCTCCGCCGGGCTGACCGTCGTCACCGTGGCCGACAGCGCGTTCGCTCCGGTCGCCCGCCACACCGACCTTATGCTGCCCGCGGCGGTCGGCACCGGCCTGGCCTTCGACACGGTCTGCGCCCCCATGCTCCTCGGCCGCGTCCTGCTGGAGGCCATGTGCGACGCGCTGCCCGACGCCCAGGCCAGCCTGGAGGCGTTCGACGCGCGGGCGGCGGCCCGCGGCCTGTTCGCGGAGTGACCCCGGCCGGAACCCGGACAGCGGCGCCGCACCCGGTGAGGTACGGCGCCGCTGTCCGGGGAGGTCCGTTTCGGGTCCCGCGGGTTCACACGTCCAGCTGGCTCTCGACCCGCCGCAGCTGGTGCCGGGCCATCGCCAGGTTCGAGCGTTCCTTGTCCAGCGCCAGGTAGAGAAAGAGGCCGTTGTTCCCCCGGCCCTTGAGCAGCCGGATCAGGTGGTACTGCGTGCCGAGCGTGATGAGGATGTCCTCGATCTCGTCCTTCAGGCCGAGCTGCTCCATCGTGCGCACTTTCGCGCGGACCACGTCGGTGTTGCCCGCTGAGGCCACCGACAGGTCGAGGTCCTTGCTGCCGCCGATGGTGCCCAGGGCCATGCCGCTGGAGTAGTCGACGAGGGCGACGCCGAGCACGCCCTCGATGGAGGTCATCGCTTCTTTGAGTGCGGTATCGGTGTTGGCCATGGCAGGCACACTTCCTTTTCGTCGGGTGGGTTTTCGGGGTGGTGGGGTGGCGGTCATGGTCAGCTGCTCTCCAGTCGTTCCAGGGCGCCGTCGACCACCTCGCCGATGCGCGCACCGGACCTGCGGGCCTCCAGATGGAGCCGGCCCACATTGATGCGCGGTTCGGCGAGCAGCGTGAGGACGGCCGACGAACCCGCCGCATAGATCGCGACGTAGCCGTCCGCGCCGCGTATCAGCAGTTCCCGGAAGTCCCCCTGGGCGGTCGCCTCGGTCAGCCGCAGGGCGACTCCCAGCGCCGCGGCGGTGAGCGCGGCGACGCTCTCCGCCTCGGTCTTGGAAGCGTCCTGGGCCAGGACGAGGCCGTCGGTGCTTGCTGCGAGTGCACCGGTCAGCTGCGGCAGCCGGGCCCGCAGTCCGGTCAGTTCACCGAGCACATCGGCTTCCGCCGTCATCAGTTTTCTCCTCTCGGCGCGCTGCCTCAGGGCGCGCCTCATGACGGCGAACGGACGGCCCAAGGGTTCGTGCGGTGCGTCACAGGGTTTCCTCCAGAGCGTCGCGGAGCCGGCGTAACAGGGCGGTGTCCGGGGCGGCGTAGTCCTTCACGGCCCAGGGAGGGGGGCGGGGCGCCGGGGACGCTGCCGGGGCGGCAGGGGTCTCCACCAGTCCGCGCGCGGCCAGCCGCCGGACGTCGATCAGGGTGTGGAAGGCCGGACGGCCCAGCGCCCGGGCGATGTCTTCGGGCGTGCGGACCCCGTCGGCGAGGTCCAGCACACCCTGCTGCCGCCGGGTGAGCCCCCGGCCGGCGGTCGGGGCGCGGGGGACCACGGGGGCGCTGTCGACGTCGGGGTACGGCCAGATGGCGGCCAGCAGCGCCCGGCGGCGCGACGCCTCGCGGGTCACGGCCGCCGCGGACACGGACCGCACCGGGCCGATCCAGTGCGAGACGCCGTAGCGGAAGCGGGTCGGCCCGCTCCCCGGCGCCAGGGCGAAGAAGGCGGCGTCGAACAGCGCGCCCAGGTGGCAGATCTCCAGTTCGCCGCCGGCCAGCCGGCCGCTGTCGATCAGGAAGCGCCCCACTTCATTGCGGGCGCCGGCCTGTTCGACCGCTTCCTCCCAGCCCGCCCTCGGCAGCCGCCCGCCGGCCGTCAGCAGGACGTCGATGCCGGGTGCCGCGGGGCTCTCGGCGTGCACGACCTGGCCGTCGGCGAGGTAGAGCACGCCGTGGTCGCGGACGAGCACGCCGGTGGCCCGCTCGTCCGCCAGCCGTACGAGCATCGGGGAGAGGGCCGCCTTCATCCGAGCACCAGCCGTTCGGCGATGCTCTGCAGGCGGATGCGGGCGAGCGCGAGGTTGCCCGTGTCGCGGTCCAGCCACAGATGGAGGAAGACGCTGCTGTCGAAGGTCGTCTCGACGAACCGGATGAGGTGGAAGCCGGTGCGGGTGGTGACGATCAGATCCTGGACGGGCGGTTCCTTGTCCGGACGGTCCGACCCGGCCGGCGCGAACGCGGCGTACTCGGTGGCCATCCGGGCCAGTTCGGCCGTCTCGACCGCGGTGGTCTCATGGTCGGCTCCGGACGGTTCCCCGATGGTGCCGAGGGCGAGTCCGCTGATCCAGTCCACGACGGCGGCCCCCCGGGCACCCGGCAGCTCCATGACGTGGAGCAGGCATTTGTCGATCCCGGGCACGCGGACTCCTCTCCCCGCCACGACGTGCGGCCACAGCTGTGAAGCTGTGGCCGTGAGGATATGAACCGTGCCGGGTGAAGCGGGGAGAATGGGCGCTTTCCATCGGGTTATGCCGCAGGACGACAGAGTGCGCCACGGTGCGACCGGTGCATGTCATCGAATGATTGAACGGTCTACCGAACCCGTGCACCCAGCCGGGCGCGACCTGTCCACGGCCTGGGGATCAGCCTTCGCCCCGCACTTTCAGCACGACCTTGTTCACGGCCCACAGCGCCACGCCGATGGCCAGCAGGACGCCGGCCCGGATGTAGACCTCGGCCGGGCGGTCGGCCAGCGGGCTGGCGAGGATCAGGGCGCTGAGCGCGCCCAGTACCGGCAGCACCGTCGGCGTACGGAAGTGCCGGTGGGCGACGCGGTCCTTGCGCAGCACCAGTACCGCGATGTTGACCACCGCGAAGACGCAGAGCAGCAGGAACGCCGTGGTGTCGCCGAGCCCTTCGATCTCGCCCGTGGAGACCAGGCCGATGGCCAGCAGCGAGACGAAGACGATGCCGGTGACGGGGGTGCGCCGCTTCGCGAGCACCCGGCCCATCGCCCTGGGCAGGATGCGCTCGTTGGCCATGCCGTAGCAGAGCCGTGAGGCCATCATGATGTTGATCAACGCCGAGTTGGTGACGGCGAAGAGGGCGATCAGGGCGAAGAGCTTCGGCGGGAAGTCCAGGCCGCCGGCCTTGACCACCTCCAGCAGCGGCCCGCTGGACTTCTCCAGCGTGCGGTGGTCCACCAGCAGCGACGAGACCAGCGCGACCAGGACGTAGACGGTGCCCGTGACGCCCACGCCGATGAAGATCGCGCGCGGGAAGGTGCGGACCGGGTCCCGGGTCTCCTCGGCCATGTTCACCGAGTCCTCGAAGCCGACGAAGGCGAAGAAGCCCAGCGCGGTGGCGCCCAGTACGCCGGTGAGCAGGGCGTATCCGCCGCTGCCCGACGCCTCGAACTCGGTCAGCCGCCCCGGCTCGCCGTCCCCGGTGAGGATCGCGTACGCCCCGATCGCGAGGATCACCAGCAGCCCGGTCACCTCGACCAGCGTCAGTACGACGTTCGCCTTCACCGACTCCGAGACGCCGCGCAGGTTGAGCGCCGCGAGCGCGAGGACGAAGAGGATCGCGACGGCGGTCGGCGGCACCGCGTCGGTGAACTCGGCGAGGTAGTCGCCGCCGAACGCGCGGGCCGCCGCGCTCGCCGAGGACAGCCCCGAGCACATCACCATGAAGGCGACGATGAAGGTCAGGAAGGGAACCTTGAACGCCTTCTGCGTGTACAGCGCGGCGCCGGCCGCCCTGGGGTACTTGCCGACCAGCTCCACGTACGAGGCCGCGGTCAGGATCGCCACGAAGAAGCCGATCACGAACGGCAGCCAGAGCGCGCCGCCGACCTTGCCCGCGACCTTGCCGGTGGTGGCGTAGATCCCGGTGCCGAGGATGTCGCCGATCACGAAGAGGATCAGCAGTCTGGGACCGATGGCGCGCTTGAGGCCCGTCTCCTCGGGCGGTGCGGTGGAGCCCGGATCGGTGGTGTCCGTCATCAGGTACCTCCCCCGAGAGTTGATGTGGGGGAGGTAGTGCCCGCCCCCGCCGTCCCGAAGCGGAAGTTGAGCAAGTTCAGAGCTGGGTGAGGCCGTCCCGCTCCGCGCCGCCGCCGGCCTCCGCGACGATCTCCTCCAGCGTCTGAGCCCGGCGGACCGTGGCGAAGCCGACCGAGCCGTCCGCGCCCTCGGCGAAGCCGTGCACGGCCGGCCTGGCCAGGCTGTTGTAGGCGTAGTGGTGGGCGAAGTAGTACGCGCCGGTGTCCAGCACCGCCACGTAGTCGCCCTGCGCCAGCGGCGGCAGCGTGCGGTTCTCGGCGAGCAGGTCGCCGGCGAAGCAGGCCGGGCCCGCCACGTCCTGCGCCAGCTCCCCGCCGCTCTTCGGCAGCCCCTTGGCGTCGAACGCGGCGATCCGCAGCGGCCAGGCGGCGGGCGCGTAGACGGTACGCGTGGCGACCTGCACGCCCGCGTGGGTGACCGCGATCGGCCGGCCCCCGGAGTTCTTGGCGTACTCCACCCGCGCGAGCACCGTGCCGTGCTTGGCCAGCAGCGACCGGCCGAACTCGGTGACCAGGCCGTACCGCCCGTCCAGCAGCCCCGGCACCTGCTCCTTCAGGGCCCGCGCATACGCCGCGTGGGTGGGGTCGTCGGCGTCGGAGGCGAAATTGACCGGCAGGCCGCCGCCGATGTCGATCGTGTCGATCTGCTGCCGCCCCACCGCCTCGTTGATCTCCTCGGCCAGCCCGTACACCGCCCGTATGCCCTGCGCCATCAGCTCCAGCGGCACGCCCTGCGAGCCGGAGTGGGTGTGCAGCCGGGTCAGCCAGGGGCGTGCGCGGTAGGCGTCGATCACCCACTGCCGGGCCCCCTCGTCACGCAGCGCGACGCCGAACTTCGATGTCGCGGTCGCCGTGGACAGCGCCTCGATGCTGCCCCCGCCGACCTGCGCGTTCACCCGCAGCCCGAGGGGTGACCGGGTGGGCGCCGAGGAGACCAGCGCGTCGATACGGGCCAGCTCCTGCGGGTTGTCGGCGTTGACCGCGATGCCCAGCGCGAGCGCCTCGCGCAGCTCGGCGGGGGTCTTGGCGGGCGAGTCCAGGACCGTGTGCGCGGGATGTACCCCCGCAGCTCTGGCCAGGGCCAGCTCGCCGGGGCTCGCGACCTCGGCCCCGATGCCCGCCTCGTGCAGCAGTCGCAGCACGGGGACCAGCGGGGCCGCCTTGACGGCGAAGGCGTGCAGCACCGGCGCGTCGGTGACCGCCGCGAACGCGGCCCGCAGCGCCTCGGCGCCCGCCCGGATGCCTGCCACGTCCAGCAGCCCGATGATCGGGGTGTCGGGCCCGACCAGCCCCTGCGCCACCGCCGCCGCGACCGCCCGCTCGCGCCGCGCGGTCCGCTCCGTACCGCTGTAGTCCGTAGTGCTGTCGTCCGTGCCGCTGTCGTCCGTACCACTGTCGGTGAAGCCCGTAAAGGTCATGACTTCACTCCACCACCTGACGGGCGGCTCCGCCATGGCGCCATTGACTAGCCATATTCACTCGATACAAGATGTGAATATATCGATCCAGTGCCGTGGGGTGCTGGGCACCGCCGAGGCAGGAGGCAGCGCATGTCAGGACCGCGACCCGTGCGAGCATCGCGTGGTACGGAACTGAGCGCCCAGGGCTGGCAGCAGGAGGCCGCCCTGCGGATGCTCCAGAACAATCTGGACCCGGAGGTGGCCGAGCACCCGGACAAGCTGGTCGTCTACGGCGGTACCGGCAAGGCGGCCCGTGACTGGCGCTCGTTCGATGCGATGCAGCGCACGCTGCGCACGCTGAAGCAGGACGAGACGATGCTGGTGCAGTCGGGTCGTCCGGTGGGTGTCATGCAGACGCACGAGTGGGCCCCGCGCGTCCTGATCGCCAACTCGAACCTGGTGGGGGACTGGGCGAACTGGGAGGAGTTCCGGCGGCTGGAGCAGCTGGGGCTGACCATGTACGGGCAGATGACGGCCGGTTCGTGGATCTACATCGGCACCCAGGGGATCCTGCAGGGCACGTATGAGACCTTCGCGGCGGTGGCGGCGAAGAAGTTCGGCGGCACGCTCGCTGGGACGATCACCCTGACCGCGGGTCTGGGCGGGATGGGTGGCGCGCAGCCGCTCGCCGTCACCATGAACGACGGTGTCGCGATCTGTATCGACTGCGACCCGCGGGCGATCGAGCGGCGGATCGAGCACCGGTACCTGGATGTCCGCGCCGACAACCTGGCGCATGCCCTGCAGCTGGCCACCGAGGCCCGTGACCAGCGCAAGCCGCTCTCCATCGGCCTGCTGGGCAATGCGGCGGAGCTGCTGCCGCAGATGCTGGCCGAGGGCGCGCCCATCGACATCGTCACCGACCAGACCTCTGCCCACGACCCGCTGTCCTACCTGCCCATCGGCGTGGCGTTCGAGGACATGGCGGACGCGGCGGCCAAGGACCCGGCCGGGTTCACGCAGCGCTCCCGCGAGTCCATGGCCCGCCACGTCGAGGCCATGGTCGGCTTCATGGATGCCGGCGCTGAGGTCTTCGACTACGGCAACTCCATCCGCGGCGAGGCCCAGCTCGCCGGGTACGACCGGGCCTTTGCCTTCCCCGGCTTCGTGCCCGCCTACATCCGCCCCCTCTTCTGCGAGGGCAAGGGCCCCTTCCGCTGGGCGGCGCTGTCGGGTGAGGCGTCGGACATTCACAAGACCGACAAGGCGATCCTCGACCTGTTCCCGGAGAACGAGTCGCTGCATCGCTGGATCAAGATGGCCGGTGAGCGGGTCCACTTCCAGGGCCTGCCGGCCCGGATCTGCTGGCTGGGTTACGGCGAGCGGGACAAGGCGGGCGAGCGCTTCAACGACATGGTGGCCTCCGGTGAGCTCCAGGCCCCGCTGGCCATCGGCCGCGACCACCTGGACTGCGGCTCGGTCGCCTCCCCGTACCGCGAGACCGAGGCGATGCTGGACGGCTCGGATGCCATCGCGGACTGGCCGCTGCTGAACGCCATGGTCAACGTCGCCTCCGGCGCCTCCTGGGTCTCGCTCCACCACGGTGGCGGCGTCGGCATGGGCCGCTCCATCCACGCCGGCCAGGTCTCCGTCGCCGACGGCACGAAGCTGGCGGGCGAGAAGATCCGCCGCGTCCTGACCAACGACCCCGGCATGGGTGTCATCCGGCACGTCGACGCCGGATACGACATCGCCGAATCGGTCGCGGCCGAGCGCGGCGTCCGCGTCCCGATGCGCGAAGGCGGCGACCAGTGAGTACTTCGTTCCTCGAAATGTGGCGGGACCTGCTCCCCATCGGCCAGGACGCCGACAGCCGGGGCTACCGCCGCTACGCCTGGACCGGCGCGGACGCCGACTGCCGGGCCTGGTTCCGGGGACAGGCCGAGGCCCGCGGGCTGACGTACGAGGTGGACCGGAACGGCAACCAGTGGGCCTGGCTCGGCGACCCGGCCGCCGGGGACGCCGTCGTCACCGGGTCGCACCTGGACTCCGTGCCGGACGGCGGTGCCTTCGACGGGCCGCTCGGCGTGGTGTCCTCCTTCGCTGCGCTGGACGAACTCCGCGGGAGGGGAGTGGAGTTCACCCGCCCGCTGGCGATCACCAACTTCGGTGACGAGGAGGGCGCCCGCTTCGGGCTGGCCTGCGTCGGGTCGCGGCTCGCCGCCGGGCAGCTGACCGTCGAGAAGGCGCACCGGTTGACGGACGCCGACGGCATCACGCTCCCGCAGGCCATGGAGCGGGCCGGGTACGACCCGGAGGCGATCGGCGCCGACGACGAGCGGCTTGCCCGTATCGGCGCGTTCGTCGAGCTGCATGTCGAGCAGGGCCGGGCGCTGGACCTGTCCGGTGACCCGGTGGGTGTCGCGTCCGCGATCTGGCCGCACGGCCGCTGGCGGTTCGACTTCCGGGGCGAGGCCAACCACGCCGGTACGACGCGCCTCGAAGACCGCCGGGATCCGATGCTCACGTACGCGCAGACCGTGCTCGCCGCGCGCGAGTACGCCGCGCGGCACGGCGCGCTGGCCACCTTCGGGAAGGTCGGCGTCGAGCCCAACGGCGTCAACGCCATCCCGTCCCTGGTCCGCGGCTGGCTGGACTCGCGCGCCGCCGACCAGGAGACGCTGGACGCGGTGGTCGGCGGGATCGAGCGCGCCGCGGCCGAACGGGGCCGGACCGACCGGGTGGACGTCCACGTCACCCGGGAGTCCTTCACGCCGGTCGTGGAGTTCGCGCACGACCTGCGGGACCGGCTCGCCAAGACGCTCGGCGGCGTACCCGTGCTGCCGACGGGGGCGGGACACGATGCGGGTATTTTGTCCGCCACTGTCCCGACCGCCATGCTGTTCGTACGCAACCCCACCGGCGTCTCGCACTCGCCCGCCGAGCACGCAGCGGAGGACGACTGCGTCGCGGGGGTCCGCGCACTCGCCGATGTACTGGAGGGTTTGGCGTGCAACTGACGCCGACGACGTACTGGCTGGAGCACGCCTGGCTCGACACGAATGTCGAGCCGGGAGTGGTCGTGGAGACCGGGGACGGGCGGATCACCGCCGTCCGCACCGGAGTCGGAGCCCCGCCGCCCGGGGCCGAAATACTGCGCGGGCTGACGCTTCCGGGTCTCGCCAACGCGCACTCGCACGCCTTCCACCGCGCGCTGCGCGGCACCGTGCAGGTGGGCAGCGGGACGTTCTGGACCTGGCGCGAGGTCATGTACGCGACCGCCGCGCAGCTCACGCCGGACAGTTACCACGCGCTGGCCCGCGCCGTGTACGCGGAGATGGCGCTCGCCGGGATCACCTGCGTCGGCGAGTTCCACTATCTGCACCACGCGCCCGGCGGCGGCCGTTACGCCGACCCGAACGCGATGGGCGAGGCGCTGATCGCCGCCGCCGGCGAGGCGGGCATCCGCATCACGCTGTTGGACACCGCGTACCTGTCCTCGGGCTTCGGCGAGCCGCCCAACCGGCAGCAGCTGCGCTTCAGTGACGGCGACGCGCAGGGCTGGGCCGAGCGTGCCGGGCAGCTCAAGGAGGGCCGCGCGCACGCCCGTATCGGCGCCGCCGTGCACTCCGTACGGGCCGTACCCGCGGATCAGCTCGGTACGGTCGCGCAGTGGGCACAGGACCGCGAGGCCCCGCTGCACGTCCATCTCTCCGAGCAGACCGCCGAGAACGACGCCTGCCAGGCCGCGCACGGCTGCACGCCGACCCGGCTGCTCGCCGACCACGGCGTGCTCGGGCCGCGTACGACGGCCGTGCACGCCACCCACCTCACCGGCGAGGACATCCGACTGCTCGGCGGGAGCGGCACCGGCGTGTGCATGTGCCCCACCACCGAGCGGGACCTCGCCGACGGCATCGGCCCGGCCACCACCGTGCAGGAGGCGGGCTCCCCGCTCTCGCTCGGCAGCGACAGCCACGCCGTCATCGACCTGTTCGAAGAGGCGCGGGGGATGGAGCTGAACGAACGGCTGCGCACCCGCACGCGGGGCCACTGGACCGCCGCCGCGCTGCTGCGCGCCGCGTCCGCCGACGGCCATCAGGCGCTCGGCTGGCAGGACGCCGGCGTGCTGCGCACCGGCGCGCTCGCCGACTTCACCACGATCGCCCTGGACAGCGTCCGTACGGCCGGGCCGCTGCCCCGGCTGGGCGCCGAGACGGCCGTCTTCGCGGCCAGCAACGCCGACGTGCGCCACACCGTCGTCGGCGGCCGTCAGGTCGTACGGGACGGCGCGCACACCCTCGTCCCCGACGTCCCCGCCGCGCTGGCCGCCGCGATCGACGACCTGCGCGCCTGAACACGCGGGCCCCGTGTCCCTCTGGGATGCGGGGCCCGCGTGCGTACAGGAGCACCCACCTCCGAGAGGAACCGGAACCCAGCATGTCCACCGCCATCACGCACATCGGCAGCCTGGTCACCAACGACCCGGCGCTCGGCGCCGGCCCGATCGGCCTCATCGAGGACGCAGCCGTCGTCATCGAGGGCGACCGCGTCGCCTGGGTGGGGCCCAGCGGCCGCGCGCCGGCCGCCGACACCGTCCACGACGCGGGCGGCCGGGCCGCCATCCCCGGCTTCGTCGACTCCCACTCCCACCTGGTCTTCGGCGGCGACCGCACGCAGGAGTTCAACGCCCGGATGTCGGGGCGCGCTTACTCGGCCGGCGGCATCCGTACGACCGTCGCCGCGACCCGGGCCGCCACCGACGAGGAGCTCTCCGCCAACGTCGCGCAGTACATGGCGGAGGCGCTGCGCCAGGGCACCACCACCTTCGAGACCAAGTCCGGCTACGGCCTCACGGTCGAGGACGAGGCCCGCGCGCTGCGCATCGCCGCCTCGCACACCGACGAGGTCACCTACCTCGGCGCGCACATCGTCTCCCCGGACTACGCCGAGGACCCGGCCGGATACGTCGACCTCGTCACCGGGCCGATGCTGGACGCCTGCGCCCCGCACGCCCGCTGGATCGACGTCTTCTGCGAGAAGGGTGCCTTCGACGGCGACCAGGCCCGCGCGATCCTCACCGCGGGCAAGGAGCGCGGCCTGCTGCCCCGCATCCACGCCAACCAGCTCTCCTACGGGCCCGGCGTGCAGCTCGGCGTCGAGCTGGACGCGGCCTCCGCCGACCACTGCACGCACCTCACGGACGCGGACGTGGACGCGCTCGCCCAGGGCAACACCGTGGCGACGCTGCTGCCGGGCGCGGAGTTCTCCACGCGCGCGGAGTGGCCCGATGCCCGCCGTCTGCTGGACGCGGGTGCCACGGTCGCCCTCTCCACGGACTGCAACCCCGGCTCGTCCTTCACGTCCTCGATGCCCTTCTGCATCGCGCTGGCAGTCCGCGACATGAAGATGACCCCCGACGAGGCGATCTGGTCCGCGACGGCGGGCGGCGCGCAGGCCCTGCGCCGCACCGACGTGGGCCGCCTCACTCCCGGCTCCAGGGCCGATCTGGCGCTCCTGGACGCCCCCTCCCACGTCCACCTCGCGTACCGCCCGGGAGTGCCCCTCGTCACAGAGGTGTGGCGAGCGGGCGTACGCGCCGCCTGAGCGGCCCGGGAGCGGCGGCGGGCGGAAATCCCCCGCGGGGCCGCCGTACGCCCCGCAAAAGCCGGCTGAACGGCCCGGAAAAGCGAAAGGGGGCCCGCCCCGAGGTACTCGGGGCCGGCCCTCCTCCGCGCGGCCAGCCGTACAGGACGCCGTGACCGCGGCGGCTCACTCCTCGATCATCAGGCCCTTGCGGAGCCGGACCAAGGTGCGGGACAGCAGGCGGGAGACGTGCATCTGGGAGATGCCCAGCTCCTCGCCGATCTCCGACTGCGTCATGTTCGCGACGAAGCGGAGCGAGAGGATCTTGCGGTCGCGCGGCGGGAGCTCCGCGATCAGCGGCTTCAGGGACTCGACGTACTCGATGCCCTCGAGTCCGTGGTCCTCGTAGCCGATGCGGTCCGCCAGCGCACCTTCGGTGTCGTCCTCCTCCGGCTGGGCGTCCAGCGAGCTCGCGGTGTACGCGTTGCTCGCGGCCATCCCCTCGACGACCTCGTCCTTGCTGATGGACAGGCGTGCGGCCAGCTCGCTCACGGTGGGTGCGCGGTCGAGCTTCTGCGCCAGTTCGTCACCGGCCTTGGCCAGGTCCAGACGCAGCTCCTGAAGGCGCCGCGGAACCCGTACCGACCAGCTGGTGTCACGGAAGAAACGCTTGATCTCGCCGACGATGGTCGGCATGGCGAAGGTGGGGAACTCTACGCCGCGGTCCAGTTCGAAGCGGTCGATCGCCTTTATCAGCCCTATGGTGCCGACCTGGACGATGTCCTCCATCGGCTCGCTGCGGGAGCGGAACCGGGAAGCCGCGAACTTCACCAGGGCGAGGTTGAGCTCTACCAGGGTGTTGCGGACGTATGCGTACTCGTGCGTGCCCTCTTCCAGGGTCTCCAGGCGCCCGAAGAGCGTCTTGGAGAGCGCCCGCGCGTCCACCGGTCCGACCTCGTCGTACGGCGGAATCTCGGGCAGCCCGTCGATCTCCGGCATCCCGGGAAATCCGGTTGCATCGATCGGCAGGTGCTGGGCAGGGATCTGTTCGGACAGGGATGTCGACGACGCGTTGTCCGTGGTCTGGTCGGTGCGCACTTCGTCGAGCCGGGGTGACATGGTGTCCTCCATCGTTCTCGGCATATGGCTGCCGATGCCTGTACGTGAAGCTGCGGTCTGCGGCGCCTCCAAAGCCGGCCGAGTCGAATGTGTTCCTTATACGCCTACCCGGGTTCACCTGAAGATGGCAAGTGCGTGATGTCCGTATTTGTGTTAGTACGCGCACTGTTCGGGTGTCAGCCCGCCCCTCAAAGGCGTAGGCTTCGACGTGCGCAGTCGTAAGCAAATCCAGACGCCGAGACAGCAAGAGGGGTGCGCGCGCATGGACCGTGGGACGGTCGGCAGTGCAAGCCGGGGACGGCTCCACGTCGGGGTCCGCCATCACGGCGCCAGTGCGGTCGTCACCGCGGCGGGTGAGTTGGATCACCACACCGCGGAGTTGTTGCGCGAGTCACTCGACCGTTGTGCGGATGATGGCTATGTGCGACTGGTCGTGGACTGTTCGCAACTGGAGTTCATGGATTCCACGGGGTTGAACGTCCTGCTGGGGGCCCGCCTGAGGGTGGAGGCCGAAGGCGGCGGGGTGCACCTGGCGGCGATGCAGCCGGTGGTGGCCCGGGTCTTCGAGATCACCGGTGCCGACGCGGTCTTCACCGTGCACGACACGGTTGACGCGGCGCTTGTCGTCGGCTGAGCCGGATGCGTGGGGGGCGGCAGTGGCAGACGGTCTCCGGAAGGACCGTTTTCGATCACGTTGGCTCCCTCACAACTTCCGTTTCCAAGAAGTGGGTGTTCTCACGGTCCGGCCGGGCAGGAGACATCTGAATCTTTTTGAACCCGTCAGGTATCCGTCATCCGTGAAAAGGCGAATCGGTGAGGTGAAGCGCTGATGAGCACCACCCGGCCGTACCCGCCGGGCGATCTGGGCCCGGACTCGGGGAACGCCGGCGCCGCCGCCGTCTCCCCGGCCACCGTCCCGGCCGGTCAGGTCCGCAGGCTGCGTCTCGCAGGCGCCCGTGGCGCTGTCGCCCGTGGTCGTGACTTCGCCCGGCAGGCGCTGCACGACTGGGGCTGGCTGCCGGCCGCGGGCGCCGATCAGCGTGCCGCCGCCGAGGACGTCCTGCTCGTCGTCTCCGAGCTGGTCACCAACGCCTGCCTGCATGCCGAGGGCCCGGAGGAGCTGCGGCTGCGCTGCAACGCCAAGGTGCTGCGCCTGGAGGTCACCGACCTGGGCACCGGCTCGCCGGCCCCGCGCACCCCGCACCGCGCCGGCCGCCCCGGCGGCCACGGCATGTTCATCGTGCAGCGGCTCTGCCTGGACTGGGGGGTCGTACGCAACCCCGATGGCACGGGCAAGACCGTGTGGGCGGAGCTGGCCGCTCCGTCGTAGGGAGCAGGCGGTGCCCCAGAACCCGGCAGCCGCCTCCCCGTACCGCTCGAGCCGCCCCGCGGGGCGGCTTTCCTTGTGTGCTCTCTCTTCCTTCTCCAGGGCCCCCGGCGTACCTTGACGCCCAATCTGATGTGCCGTCAGTAACTTCCGGCGGTGCGCTCACCGGGAGAAGGGGAGATCGAGGTGGCCCGCTTCAACGCCCAGCGCAGCCGGCGCCGCACGGGCCCGGCAGGACCGGCGGCGGCCGTGCTGCTCACCGCCGCGGCGTCGGTGCTCTTCGCGGCCCCCGCCGCGCACGCCGAAGTCGTCGACGTCGACTACCAGTGCAAGACCCCGATCGGGAACAAGGGCGCCGTCTCGCCCATCGACATCAAGTCCACCGAATCCGGCGACGGCTACAAGCTCGTGATGTCCTTCCAGAAGGGCGTCTCCTCCAGCCCCGTCGAGCTGGGCAAGGGCGCGATGAAGCCGAGCGCGCTGATCAAGCTCGGCGGCGCGGAGACCGGTGACGTACCGGTGAGCGGCCCGCCCAACGACAAGGCGATCCCCGCCAACACCCCGATCAAGATCAGCGATCTGAGCGGTACGTACACGCCGAAGAAGAGTGGCAAGGTCACCTTCACGGCCTCCACCCTCACCATCAAGGCGCTGGGCACGACCACGACCTGCACACCCAGCAACGATCCGAAGCCGGCGCTCTCCCTTGACGTCAAGGGCACCGGCGGCGGGCCGGCCGCGCCGGGCGGCGAGCTGCCGCAGACCGGGCCCGCCGACGACGCCGTCGCGCTGGGCACGCTCGGCGGCACGGTGCTGCTCGCCGGGGCCGCCGGGACGCTCTGGCTGACGCGCCGTCGGCAGCAGCGGACCTGAGCGCCGGTGTCCTGCCGTCTCCGCGCCGTGGCCGCGGGCGCGGCCGCGCTGACCGCCGCCACGCTGCCGTGCGCACCACCGTCCGCGGCGGCGGACGGCTGGCGCGCGGCGCCCGCGGGAGCGCACGCACGCCCGTACTTCTACCTGGAGGGCGCACCCGGCAGCGTCCTCAACGACCGGCTGGCGCTCAGCAACCCCACAGGCCGCGCGCGGACCTTCACGGTGACCGGGAACCCCGGGCCCGGGGCCGGCGCCTGGATCGTCACCGCGGCGAAGACCGTCGAGGTACCGGCGCGCACCCGTGCGGAGGTGCCGTTCACGGTCACCGTCCCGGCGGGTACGGCACCGGGCGACCACCCCGCCGCACTCCGGGTACGCGATCAGCGCGGGGCCGAGCGCGCCGTACGCGTCCATCTGCGGGTGAGCGGTCCCACGCTGGCCGCCCTCGCCGTCGAGAACGTGTCCGTCGCGGACCGCGGCGGCGCGGCCGTCATCCGGTACGACCTGGCCAACCGCGGCAACACGACACTGGACCCGCGGGTCGCGGTGCGCGCCGACGGGCTGCTCGGCAGCGCCCTGCGCCGCCCGGCGCACCGGCTGCCCGGCGACCTGCCGCCGGGCAGCCGGACCACCCGTACCGAGATCTGGCCGGACCCACCCGCGCTGGACTCCGTGGACGTGCAGGTCACGGCCGCCGCGGCGGGCGGCGCGCACGGCACGGCCCGCGCCACCTACACGGCGGTGCCGTGGGGCGCGGCGGTGTG
>NZ_NHSG01000433.1:0-25345 GCF_020024005.1 Streptomyces purpurogeneiscleroticus | reverse complement strand
GTGGGGTGCGGGGTGGGCGGACGCGCGGTCGCCGGTCTGCCGGCCGGGCGCATGCGCGCCGCCGAACCCGGCCAGGAAGCGCGGCGTCGTCTGCGGCACTCGCAGCGAGACGAGGATCGCGAGCACCGGCCCGGCGATGAGCATCGTGAAGGCCGCTTCGTACGAGAAGTGGTCGACCACCGTGCCGAAGACGGTGGGGGTCAGAATGCCGGACAGCTGGCCGCCGAACAGGATGATCCCGGAGGCGACCCCGCTCAGCCCGGGCGGCAGGCTGCGCAGCGGTACGGAGAAGCAGGGCAGATAGCACAGGCCCGCGGCGCCGCTGAGCAGTGTGCCGCAGAGGACGAACTGCGGGATGGAGGCGGTACGGGGCAGCAGGAACAGCAGTACGGCGACGGCCAGCATGGCGGGCACGATGATGCGGCGCGGCCGGCCCTCGAAGCGGTCCGACAGCTTGCCGCCGAGCACGGCGCCGGCCGCGGCCAGTACGGTCGGGCCGAGGGTGACCAGCCCAGCGGAGCCGACGTGCAGGCCGCGCTCCTCGATGAGGTACGAGCCGCTCCAGGAGTTCAGGCCCCAGATCACCACGTCGTAGGCGAAGAACAGCAGCGCGAAACCCCAGATGGCGGGCGAGCGCAGCACCGCCCGCGCCGCGCCCTTCGTGCGCGGGGCATCGGCCCCGGTGTCGGCCTCGGGCAGCGGCGCCGGCATCCAGCGCCGTACGGCGACGAGGACCAGCAGGCCCAGCAGGCAGACGGTCAGGAACATGGCGCGCCAGTCCCACAGGGACAGCAGCACCGACGCGAGGACGGAGGCCAGCAGGCCGCCGACCGCGTTGGAACTCTGCAGCCAGCCGGTCGCCGTCATGCGCTGGGCGGGGATGCTGCGCCGGCTCAGCGCGTTCAGTGCCGCGCCGGGGAACAGCCCCTGCGCCGCACCGAAGAGGCAGCGGATGACCAGGAGGGCGGCGAACGACCAGGCCACGGCGGTCAGTCCGGTGAAGAGCGACCACAGGACCAGCGCGAGGGAAGCCATCCGTACGCCGCCGAAACGGTCCGCCAGCAGGCCGCCGGGGATCTGGAAGAGCGCGTAGGTGAGGAAGAACGCGGAGACGATCATTCCGCGCGCACCGTGCGACAGGCCGAACGTCTCGCCCATCGACGGCAGCGCGAGATTGATGACGAGGCGGTCGATGTAGTCGACGGTCCAGGCGGCGAAGAGCAGTACCACCGTGATCCGGGTGGTTCTGTGCATCTGCACGGCATGATCCTCCTGCTCTACCGGGTGGGCGGGGGGTTCGGCCACAATGCACGCCATGGCGTTTCCCGTGGTCCCCACGCCGGTATCCGGCGCAGCGCCCCGCCGTCCGCCGGAATCCGCCGCGCTGAGCGAGACGGACCTGGCGCTCGTCGAGGCGCTGCAGGTCGCGCCGCGGGCCCCGTGGACCCGTATCGCGGCGGCCGTCGGCGTCGACGCCACGACCGCGGCCCGGCGCTGGAACTGGCTGACCGGGCAGGGGCTGGCCTGGATGACCGCGTACGCGTCGCTGCCGGGGATGCCCGTCGCGTACATCGACGTCGCCTGCCGGCCGGAGCGGCTGCTCGCCGTCAGCGCGCGGCTCAGCGCGTCACCGCACGTCTTCAGCATCGAGCGGACGGCCGGGGCGCATCAGCTGCTGCTGTACGTCATCACCCGCGACCTGGCGGGCATGGACGCGTTCGTGACCGGTTTCCTGGGACGGCTGGACGGTATTTCGGCGGTACGGGTGAGCCTTCAGGCGCGTACGTACCGCGAGGGCAGCGGATGGCTGCTGCACGCGCTGGACAGCGACCAGCGGCGGACGCTCGGGCCGCGGGACGGGGCGGGGCCGCAGCGCGCGCCTGCGCTGGGCGAGGCCGACACCCGGCTGCTGCGGGCGCTGGGCGAGGACGGCCGGCGGGCCTACGCGGATCTGGCTCGGGAGTGCGCGATGAGCGAGACCACCGTGCGGCGGCGGCTGGCGCGCCTGCTGCACCACCCGGAGGTGCACTTCCGCTGCGACGTGGCGCAGCGGGCGGCGGGCTGGCCGGTCATCGCGACGTACCGGCTCGACGTACCGGCCGACCTGCTGGACAGCACCGGCCTGGCGCTGGCCGCCTTCCGGGAGACCCGGCTGTGCGTTGCGGTGACCGGCGCCGCCAACCTGTTGTTCTCCGCCTGGATACGGTCGACCGCGGAGTGCCACGCGCTGGAGACCCGCATCCGGCGCCGCTTCCCCCACCTCCGGGTCGGGGAACGGGAACTGACGCTGCATACGCTCAAGCGGATGGGGCGGCTGCTGGACGCGGAGGGGCGGGCGGTCGGGCACGTGCCCTTGCGGGCGCCGGGCCCGACCGGCCCGCGGTGAGCGTCACGTACCGAAGGGCAGTGAGCGGTCACGTACCGAAGGGCAGCACCCGCCGGAAGAGGTCCAGTGCCTCGTCCGCCCACCCGATCACCTTCAGCGTCGGGGTCAGATTCCCCGGCGGCCGGTTGATCAGGGTGTCGCGGCGGATGAGCCGGTCGAAGTCCACCAGGACCGGGTCGGGGCGTGGCGTGGTCCCGTCGGGGTGCCGGAACTCGACGCCCGCCCGTCGCATGATGTTGATCGTCTCCTGGGCAACGATCCCGTACGCGACGGTGGTCGGATGGACGCCGTCCAGCGAGAACAGGCCGCCGTCGATCCGCCGGTTCCCGTCACTGGCGAGGAAGTGGGTGTTGGGCGGCGGGTTGAGGGCCTGCAGCTCCGGCGGCAACGGGTACGGCTGCCACCAGTCGGGGCGGGCGAGCGGGTCCTCCAGGTAACGGCGTGCGGCGAGCCGGTCGAGAAGGCCCGCGGTGTCCAGCACGTACCAGTCCCTGCCCGCCTCCCTGGCCTGCCGCACTTCCGCGGTGATCGCGTCGTTGTACTGGTCGATGGCGTGGTCGATGTCGCGCGCCTGGTCGCCGGTGATGTGCGGGTCGTTGCGCGGGTTGAAGGCGCGGTCGCTGATCCAGGGGCGGGTGTAGTACGGGAAGTAGGCGGAGCCCGGCTCGGTCTTGCCGCCGACGCCGCGCGCGAGCGGCGCGACGGTGACATGCGGCACGGTGCACCAGATGACGTGCCGCGCCTTGATCTCCCGGACCTCTCGGACGACCTCCCGCAGCTCGGCGGCGAAGTGCTCGGGCCGCCAGACGGTGAAGGCGCCCTTGCGGTTCAGGTCGTCGTAGCCCTCCTCGCTCCAGACGACGCGCAGGTCCGTCACCGTCTGCAGTGCGTTGTTGGATCCCAGGAACACGACCAGCGTCTCGATGCCGTGTTCCGGGTCCATGCCGTCCGTGTCCCCGGTCTCCTCGCCGAGCGCCTTGGCCGCGCCGAGCTGCGACAGGGCGCCGGCCTCCGGCGGTTCGGTGGGCAGGACGCGCAGCGCGGCGCGCTCCCCGGCGTCCTGCACGACCTGGTACACCAGGTCGTCCTTGGGCTTCGAGATGCGCGCGCGGCAGACGTCGGCCGACTTCTCCAGCGCGTCCCGCAGGTCCCAGCCGAACGCCCCGAGGTTGTGGTTGACGGCCCGGGTCCTCGGCACCGCCGTGCCGGGCCCGCGCTCCCAGTAGTCCTCCACCCGGTCCATGAAGCCGCGGACCCGGAAGAGCGCGGGTGCCACCTCCCACCAGTCCACGTCCCGGCCGTGGCGTGCTTCCAGGTCGCGCAGCAGCAGTTCGATGTTGAGCGGGAGCCCTCCGTATCCGTTGTAGGACGGGTAACGGAACGAGGTGCTCCACCCCATTTCGTGGGCGATGATCGCGGGGAAGGACAGGTCGGTATGGAAGATCGACCCGCTCTGGAACCCCTGGGTGAGCGAATCCCCGATGGCGACCAGCCGGTGCCGCGGCTGCCCCTGCCACTCACGTGCGGGTGTCTCGATGTCCAGGGTGGGATCGGTGACCGGTACTCGCGTGCCGTGCTGCCGTCGTCCGGAATCGTTCATGCTCTCCCCTGACTGACGTACTGAGCCCTCAACCGACTTACTGGGCCCCTCACATGACAGCGCAAGTTGCCGCCGGAGGCTACGGGGCCTTCGTGCGTCCGGCGGTTTCCCGCCGGTACGTCTCGCCCGTCATGGATTCCAGTTCCCGCTGCTTGGTCTCGGGGACCTTCCGCTGCACGAAGAAGAAGGACGCGAAGGCGAAGAAGGCGAAGGCGCCGTAGAGCCAGGAGAGGCCGACCTTGGTGGTCATCGGCTCGAAGGAGAAGGTGACGAGGAAGTTGAAGATCCAGTTCGAGGCGGTACCGATCGCCAGCGCCATCGCCCGCATCCGGTTGGGGAACATCTCGGCGAGCATGACCCACATGACCGGGCCCCAGGAGAGCGCGAAGAAGACCACGAAGGCGTTGGCACCGATGAGCGCCAGCGGCCCGTACGGGCCGGGCAGTGTCACGTTCTCGCCGCTGCCTTGCTGCTGCGAGAAGGCGACCGCGGTGAGCAGCAGCGCCACGAACATGCCGGCGGAGCCGATGGAGAGCAGCCGGCGGCGCCCGACCCGGTCCACGAACAGCATGGCGACCACGGTCATCACCACATTGATCCCGGCGGTGATCACCGACGTGGTGAACGAGTCGGACTCGCTGAACCCCACCGACTTCCACAGCGTGGTGGAGTAGTAGAAAATCGCGTTGATGCCCACGAGCTGCTGGAACGCGGCCATCACGATGCCGACCCAGACCAGCGGCTGGAGCCCCATCCGGGGGCCGCGGATGTCCTTGAAGCTGCTCCGGTGCTCCTTGTGCAGGGTCTCCCGGATCTCCTGTACTTTCCGCTCCGGGTCGGCGATGCCGGTCACCCGCTGCAGCACGCCGGCGGCCTTCTCGTACTGCCCCTTGAGCACCAGGTAGCGCGGGGACTCCGGGATCAGCATCGCCAGTACGCCGTACACCAGCGCCGGGAGCACACCCACCAGGAACATCCAGCGCCAGGCCGGCATGTTCAGCCACAGTTCCTCCGACGCACCCCCCGCGGCTGCGGCCAGGCCCTTGTTGGAGCTGAGGACCACCAGCTGCCCGATGGTGATCGCCAGCTGCTGGAGCGAACCCAGCGCGCCGCGCCCGCTCGCCGGCGCCACCTCCGAGATGTAGGCGGGCGCGATCACGGACGCGATGCCGATCCCGAGCCCGCCGATCACGCGCCAGAGCATCAGATCCGGTACCGAGAAGGCGAAGGCCGAGCCCGCCGAGCTGATGAAGAACATCGCCGCGCCGAGGATCATGACGTTCCGCCGCCCCCACCCGTCGGCCAGCCGCCCCGCGTACCAGGCTCCGACGGCGCAGCCCAGCAGCGCGATGGAGACGACGAAGCCGGAGAGGAAGGCGTTGAGCTCGAAGTGCGAGCTCAGGGAGTCCACCGCGCCATTGATGACGGAGGAGTCGAAGCCGAAGAGGAAACCGCCGACCGCGGCAGCGATGGAGATACCGACGGCCTTGCCGTGGTGGCCGGAGCTGGTGCTGGACGGCTGTGGTCCGGAGGCCGTTCGGGCCATGAGCGGGTGTCACCTTTTCCAGAGTCGACGCGGTCCGTTGTGCTGGATTACCAGGAGTACTCAGGAGCGCCCAAGAGTGCTCAGGAGTACCAGGGGCATTGTTGAGCAGCGTGCCGGTCCGGCCGTGGAGGAACCGCCGCAACTCGCGCCCCCGGCACCACCGACTACCCCGATGGCCCGGCACCGGAGCCGATCGGGTGACGGCCGGCCGAACGGTCCGCGGCCGGGCGCGGACCGTTGAAACCCCGACAGCACCCGCAAACACGTACGACCCCCGCCACTCCTGGGTCATCTCGCAGAGCACGGCCGATCCGCCTCTTGGCGGCAGCACACAATGTGTGCATGAAAGAGGACTGGAAGCAGCAGATCGACCGGCTCCACGCTGATCTGGTGCGCCGGGACGACCCGGTGGCCTGGGTGAACGAGGCCGATGCCGTCCAGGCGTCCTGCCGCTATCCGCATATCGCCGTCCGCGGGGCGCTGTTCGGTATCGCCACCCAGGACTCCGCGTCCGGTACCGGCTGGCGGTTGCAGGGGCCGATGGCGGACGGCTCGCCCCAGCAGGCCAGGGACGGGCTCAACTCGAAGCTGTGGTTCAGGGCCCTGGAAGACACCGACGACCCGGCCGTACGCCGCGAGCTGCTGAAGGCGGTGGCCGTCCTCGAGCGCGAGCGGGCCGACGAGTTGGAGGTACTGGGCGTGCGCTACCGGGTGGTGCGCGCCGATGAGTTCGCCCGGAGCGGCGAGGACGGGCTGGAGCCGCCGCGGCCCACGGACCCCGAGCCCGCCGACCGCTCCTGGACCGGCCGCCACGATCCGCCCTCCCGCGATACCGGCCACGTCCTCGACCCCGGCCGCGCGGACGGCCTGATGGCCGGTGCCCTGAAACTGGGCCTGCGGGCCTTCGCGTACGCCGGTGCCAGGTACCCCGCCGACGTGCGCAGGGACTCCGAGCGGGCGGCGGCCACGCACCCGGACATCGCCCTGCTGCCCGTCGGCTTCGGCATCGCCGAACGCGTCGGGAAGGGCTGGCGGCCGTGCGGTTCGCTCATGCCGACCCCGCACGACGCGCGGCGGCTCCTGCACAACGCGCTGACCGACATCTGGCCGCGGCTCTACGAGCTCGGCGCGGCTGAGCGGGCGCGCTATGCGCGAGCCGCCGAGCGGTTCCAGGCCGCCGGGCGGGACAATGAACTACGGGCGGGCGACCGGCTGTTCCGCATCTGCCGCATCGAGCGGCTGGTCAGGTGGGGGCCGGACGGGCCGGAACCGCCCCGCCCCTCGGACCAGGCCCATGACTACGCGCCGATGAAGATCCATCCCACCATGGACGAGGACGGAACCGTTCATCACGACCGCTGATCGGCCGGTGATCGACCGATGATCGGCCTCTGATCGCCCCCGTGGCGTTCAGAGGCGGTGGAGGCGCGCGAGGGTCTCTTCCAACTCGGCCTGGAGGGCGTGGACCGCGGCATCGCCGTCGCCGCGCTCGACGGCCTGTACCAAGGCGGCGTGCGCCTCGTCCCCGTGGTTCGGCTCGTCCGCGCGCAGGCCGAGCATGTCCAGCAGGTCGATCAGCCCGTTGCGCAGCGCGGGGACGAATTCCGCGAACAGGTCGCTGAGTACGGGATTGTGGGCGCCGGCGACGACCGCGGCGTGCAGCGCGATGTCCGCGTCCACAAAGGCCGCGTCCGCGCCGGCAGCGGCGGCACGGCGGGCGTCCAGCGCCGCCCGCAGGGCGCTGAGGTCCGCTTCCGTACGGCGCTCCGCCGCCAGGCGCGCGGCCTGCACCTCGACGAGCATGCGGACCTCGTAGACATCGGTCACCGCGGCGCGGCGCAGCCGGGTCGGCCAGTCCTCGTCCGGCTCCGTGGCGATGACGAAGACGCCGGCCCCCTGCCGCGCCTCCAGCAGGCCGGCCCCGGCCAGCGCGCGCAACGCTTCGCGCACGGTGGAGCGGCCCACGCCGAGTGTCTTGGCCAGGGCCGTTTCGGCGGGCAGCTTCGTGCCGACCGGCCACTGCCCTTCGGTGATCTGGTCGCGCAGGTGCTGGGCAGCCTGTTCGACCAGGGGGCTGCGGCGGAGGGCACCGAGCGGCATACCCGCCACCACCTCTCAGGTTGTCCGACAGAAGTTCCCGGTCAGCTTACTCGTCGACCGCATACAGGCACCTGACCAGTCCGGAATGCACTCGGCACGCACACCTCAGGTTGTCTGAGGAGTTGTTTGCGGCTAGCGTACCGGGCATGTCGCTGCGCGAGCTTCTTCTTCTCGGCCGCCGCTGCGGGGCCTGATCCGACCGGCACCCCGCAGCGGGGTTCCAGGCTGCGCCGGTCATCGGAGATGACCGAAAGAGAGAAGTCCCGCCACATGACTCCCCGCGAAACCACGGAATTCCCCACGCTGCGCACCCCGTCCGGCGCTGTCCCCCTCGACGCGCCCGCGTGGAACCGGCAGCGGCCGAGCGCGATGCCGCAGCACCGCTATCAGCCCGTGCACGACCGGGTCGCGCTGCCCCTGACGGACCGCACCTGGCCGTCCCGTCGCATCGAGCGGGCTCCGCTGTGGGTACCGGTCGACCTGCGCGACGGCAATCAGGCGCTCGCCGAGCCGATGGACACCGCGCGCAAGCGCCGGATGTTCGACCTGCTGGTCGCCATGGGGTACAAGGAGATCGAGGTCGGCTACCCCTCCGCGAGCCAGACCGACTTCGACTTCGTACGCCACCTGGCCACCAGTGACGCCGTGCCCGAGGACGTGACCGTCTCCGTCTTCACGGCGGCCCGTCACGACCTCATCGACCGGACCATCGCCTCGATCGAAGGTCTCCCGCGCACCGTCGTGCACCTCTACACGGCCACCGCGCCCACGTGGCGCGACGTCGTACTGGGGCGGTCCCGCGCCGAGGTGCACGCGCTGATCCGGGACGCCGCCACCCATCTGATGCGGCGCGCGGGGGAACAGCCGGGCGCCGACATCCGGTTCGAGTTCTCCCCCGAGGTCTTCAACCTCACGGAGCCGGACTTCGTGCTGGAGGTCTGCAACGGCCTGACCGAGCTGTGGGACGCCTGCGCGGACCGGCCGGTGATCCACAATCTGCCGGCGACGGTGGAGGTGGCGACCCCCAACGTGTACGCGGACCAGATCGAGTACATGGACCGCCACCTGGCACGGCGCGCTGCGGTGATCCTGTCCGTCCATCCGCACAACGACCGCGGCACCGGCGTGGCCTGCGCGGAGCTCGCCGTCCTGGCCGGCGCGCAGCGCGTCGAGGGCTGTCTGTTCGGCAACGGCGAGCGGACCGGCAACGTCGACCTCGTCACCCTGGCCCTGAACCTGTATGCGCAGGGCGTGAATCCAATGGTCGACTTCTCCGACATCGACGCCGTACGCGAGACGGTGGAGCACTGCACCCGGCTGCCGGTCCACCCGCGCCACCCCTACGGCGGCGAGCTGGTGCACACCGCCTTCTCCGGTACGCACCAGGACGCCATCGCCAAGGGCCTCGCCCACCACGCCAAGCAGGCGGCCGAGTGGGGCCTGCCCGTGGAGGAGGCCCCGTGGGCGGTGCCGTATCTGCCCATCGATCCGGGAGACATCGGCCGTACGTACGAGGAGGTCATCCGCATCAACTCTCAGTCCGGCAAGGGCGGTGTGGCCCACCTGCTGCACACCCACCACGGGCTGGACCTGCCCGCGACGATGCGCCCGGACTTCTCCCGCACGGTGCAGCGGACCACGGACGCGGACGGCCGGGAGCTGTCGCACAAGGATCTGTGGGATCTCTTTTACGCGACCTACATTGCCCCGGGGGAGGGCGGCCCGGTCGGACTTGTCTCCTGGAGTACGGCTGACAGCGGGTCGGGCGAGCACCACTTCTCCTGCGTGCTCCGCATCGACGAGGAAGGGCAGGAGCGGCACTGCCAGGGCACCGGTAACGGTCCACTGGCGGCATTCACCGACGCTCTCGGGACGGCCGGGTTCGCGGTCGACATCATCCAGTACACCGAACACGGCACCACGACGGGTCCGGGCAGCCATGCCATCGCTTACGCCGAGTGCCGCGTCAACGGCGTCACCTGCTGGGGCGCCGGCTGGGACACCTCCCTGCTGACCGCCTCGGTGCGGGCCGTCGCGGCCGCCGTCAACCGCGCCGAGGGCGGGGCTGCCCGGTGAAGAAGGGACAACTCGGCTTTCTGGCCGGTACGCACCTGGTCAACGACCTCTACCAGGGCGCGATCCCCGCGATGCTGCCCTTCCTGATGTCGCAGCGGCACTACAGCTATGCCGCGGTCTCCGGCCTGGCCTTCGCGGCGAGCGGCATCTCCAGCCTGTTCCAGCCGGTGTTCGGCGTGCTCTCCGACCGCAGGTCACGGCCGTGGCTGGTGCCGGCCGGATTCAGCACGGCCGCGCTGGGCGTGGCCGCCGCGGGGCTCTCCGGGAGCTATCTGCTCACCTGGCTGTGCGTGGCGCTGGCGGGGATCGGTATCGCGGCCTACCACCCACCCGCGACCAGCCAGGCCCGGGCCGCCGGCGGATCGTCGCAGCGGGCCATGAGCGTCTTCTCCGTCGGCGGGACGATCGGCGGTGCCCTCGCTCCGGCGCTGGTCACCCTCGTCATCGGCGCCGCGGGCTTCTCCGGGAGCTTCCTGCTGGCGGTCCCCGCCCTGGTCATGGCCGTACTGTGGGTCCTCCGGGGCCCCTGGCTGCGGTGGCGGGGGCACACCGCGGCAGCCCCGCCGGCCGGCGCAACGGCCGGGCTGGGAGCGGCCGTTCCGGGGGCGGACGGCGCCGAGCGGGCGGACGACTGGCGCTCCTTCGCCCGCCTGGTGGCCGTCATCGTCGGCTGGTCCATCCCCTATGTCACGGTCACCGCGATGGTGTCGCTGCACGCCCAGCGGGACTTGGACCAGTCGGCGGCGGCCGGTGCCGCCGTGCTCACCACATACACCGCGGCCGGTGCGGTCGGCACGCTGCTGGGCGGCTGGGTCGGTGACCGGTACGGCCGCAAGACCTCGCTGCGGGCCGGCTACCTCGTGGCGCTCCCCGCTCTGGCGGGTATCGCCTTCGCCCCGGCGTTCCCCGTACTGGTGCTGAGTACCGCGGTGTTCGGCGTGGCGATGTTCCTGCCGTTCGCCGCGCACGTCACGCTCGCCCAGGACTATCTGCCGCACCGCCCCGGCACGGCCAGCGGGCTGACCCTGGGATTGGCGATGGCGGCGGGCGGCCTCTGCTCCCCCGCATTCGGGTGGCTCGCCGATACGAGTGGACTGCCGACCGTATTCCATGTACTGCTCGCGGTATTCGTCGTACCCGTCGTCATGGCCGTCCGGCTTCCCGACCGTGCTTCACGGGAGGGCCTCCTCCCCGGCGCGCCCCGCGCGGCGTCCGTTCCCCGCGAGGAGGGCGCACGCGTTGGCGGCGACGACGGCTCCGATACCGGCTCCCTCCGTCCAGCCCAGGTGCTGGTCGAGGAGCAGCAGCCCGACCACGGCGGCCAGTACGGGATTGACGCTCATGAAGAGGCCGAACAGCTGGGCCGGTACCCGGCGGAGGGTGAGGAGGTCCGCGAGATACGGCACGGCTGAGGAGAGGACGCCGGCGACCACGGCGTAGACCACCGCCCCTGCGGTCGGCGGCTGCCGTACGGCGATGACGAGTCCGACCGGCAGGAACATCAGGGCGGAGAGTCCGGCGGCGGCCGCCGATCCCTGCGCACCGGGGATGCGGCGGCCGACCGTACGGTTGAGCAGGATGTACGACGCCCAGCAGGCGGCGGCCAGCAGTCCGAGGCCCATCCCGAGATAGTCGGCGGACGGGCGCGGGCGCATCAGGACGACGACACCCGCCACCGCGACCAGCGCGCAGCACGCGTCCACGCGGCGCCGCGAGGCGGCCAGGGCTATGGTCACCGGCCCGAGGAACTCCAGGGTCACGGCCAGCCCGAGGCCGATGCGGTCGATGGCGCTGTACAGGGACAGGTTCATCGTCCCGAACACCACCGCCAGCAGCAGGACCGGCCACCACTGCCGCCAGGTGAAGGCGCGCAGCCGGGGCCGGCCGACGGCCAACAGGACGAGCGCGGCGACGTACTGGCGCACCGCGACGACACCGACCGGGCCCAGCACAGGGAAGGCGAGCGAACCGACCGCGGCACCGACCTGATTGGACAGGCCACTGGCGGCCATCGTGACCACTCCGGCCAGGCGCCCGCCGCGTGGGTCCGGAGCGAGCGCAGCGGAGCTGACGGAGGTGACGGGGGTGACGGGGGCTGCGTGCATGTGCCGATCGTGGGGGAGACCGCTGCTTCCGCATAATGCATGGCTGCTCTGATCTATACGCTGAGCGTATGGATGGAGGAGGCAGAACGGGGCAGATCCGTCATCAGGTGGCCGTGGCCACATAGAGGGACTGCGCCGGGATGCGGTGCAGCCGGGTTCGCTGCGGCGGGGCGAAACCGGCGTCGCGCAGCCACTCGGTGAGCTGTCCGGGACTGTAGACGGAAGCCCCCGAGGTGAGGTGGAAAAGCAGGCCGAGGCAGCTCGCCGCGGCGTCGGGGCGGTGCTGCCGGCCGGAGTCGCCGAAGAGGTCGAGGACGGCGATGACACCACCCGGCCGCAGCGCCGCGTGGATCCGGCGGAACACCGCGGTGATCTCGGGCGGCTGGAGATGGTGGATGAGGTTCAGGCAGAGCGCCACGTCGTAGCCGCTACCGAAGTCGGCGCTGCGGGCGTCGCCCTCCCGGTGCTCGACCAGGTGACCGTAGCCCGCCGTGCGGATGATGTCCCTGCCGACGGCCGCGCTGCCCGGGAGATCGACCACCGTGGCGCGCAGCCCGGGGTACCGGCGGCACAGCTGCGCCGCGAACCAGCCGTGCCCGCCGCCGACGTCCAGTACCCGGCGGGCGCCGTCGGGCACGGGGAGCGCCGCCGCCAGTTCCGGCGCGCTGAACCGCGCCAGCTCGTACTGGCCCATGATGTACTCCCGCCAGTACGGGTCGTCCGCCGCCGCGGTGTGGTGGTCGACGACCGGGCCGCCGCGGGCCACGTCCGGCAGGCTCGCCCACCAGTGCCAGTAGTCCTGGTGGCCGGCGACGAAATGGGCGACGGACCTGGGGGACGCCGACAGGAGCCAGCGACGGGCCCGTCCGGTCGGTACGTAGCGGCCGCGCCGTCTGCGCAGGTAGCCGAGGGCCTCGATGCCGTTCAGGAGGAGTTGGGTGGTGTCGGGGCGCAGGGAGAGCCGGGAGGCCAGTTCCTCGGCCGTGGCGGGCCGTCGGGCGAGTTCTTCGAACAGGCCCAGCCGTACGCCGGCGATGAGCGCGCCCGACAGCGCCATGCCGGCCAGCGACTCGAAGGCGGGCACGGGGGCCAGACGGGTGCGCAGCGCGACGCGCTCCCGCCACGTCTCACCACGGACGACCATGCGCACGGGCGGATCTCCTTTCTCGCTGGGCCAGTTGGTCGGCCGCTCTCGTCGGGCCGGTTGACCGGCTGCTCTCATTGGGCGAGTTCGTGGCGCCCGCGCCCGGGTCGGCTGCTCTCATTGGGCGAGTTGATCGACGGCTCGTCGGAAGGCGCCGGGCGCGGCGGCACAGCAGGGCAGCAGCAGTCCGCGCACGGGGGCGACGGCGGTCGCCATGACCAGTCCCCGGGTGAGCAGCCGGTACCGCCGGGTGAGCCGGCGCCAGCGCCGCTCGTAGCCGCCGGGCGCCCCGGCCAGCAGGGCATCGACGGCGGCCCGCGCCTGGGCGACGGCCAGGCTGACGCCCTCACCGGTCAGCGCGTCCTCGTATCCCGCGGCGTCGCCGACCAGCAGGACGCGGCCCTGCACGCGCCGTTGGGGGCGCTGGCACAACGGCCCCGCACCGCGTACCGCCGAAGCCGCCGGGGCTCCGGCGAGCCGCTCGGCCAGCTCCGGGAAGGAGCGCAGCAGCGCCGTGTAGGTGTCGGGGGCCTGAGGCGCGTGCGCGGGCGGTGTCAGCGCCCGCCGGTACAGTACGGCGACACCCACCTGGTCCGGGCCGACGGGCGTCACGTACGCCTCCGCGTGCTGCCCCCAGGTGACCTCCACGGCGTCGGTCCACGGGGCGAGCTGCCAGTGACGGCGCAGTCCGAAGCGCGCGGGGGCGCCGCGCCGGACGGGAATGCCCAGGTGGCGGCGGACGGGCGAGTGCAGGCCGTCGGCCGCGATCAGCCACCGCGCCCGCACGCCCGCGGCCGTGACGCCGGAGGCGTCCTGCGCGACTTGGGTGACGCGCGCGGGGCTCCACTGCGCGCCGGCCTCCTTGGCGGCCCGTACCAACGCGGTGTGCAGTTCGGTGCGTCGTACGCCCAGGCCGGAACCGGCGCTGAAGGACGCCCTGACGCGCCGGCCCGCGAGGTCGGCGTACTCGATACCGGAGAACGCCATGCCGACGGGGCGTACGCCCAGCTCCGCGAGCCCGCGCACGCCGCCCGGCATGATGCCCTCGCCGCACGCCTTGTCCACCGGGGCGGTGCGGGGCTCACACACGAGTACGGAGAACCCGGCGCGCGCCGCGTACACAGCGCTGGCCAGCCCCGCCGGTCCGCCCCCGGCGACGAGCACGTCCGTGTCGTATCCGGTACGGGGAATCCTGTTGTATCCGGTGCCGGGGACGCTGTTGTATGCGGTACTGGGAACGCTGTATTCAGTATGGGGAATGCTCACGAGGCCGGTTCCAGCGCCGCGTTCTCCACCCGCAGCCGGACGGCGAGTACGAGGGCGTTGGCGAGCGTGAACAGCAGCGCGGTGAGCCAGGCCGTGTGCACGAGCGGCAGCGCCGCCCCCTCCAGCGCCACCACGAGGTAGTTGGGGTGCCGCAGCCGGCGGTACGGGCCGCGCTCCACCAGCGGCAGTCCGGGCACGACGATCACCCGGGTGTTCCAGCGCGGGCCGAGGGAGCGCACACACCACCAGCGCACCACCTGCGTCGCCACCACAATGCCGAGCGCCGGCCAGCCGACCGCCGGGACGAACGGGCGGTGCGCGAGGGCGACCTCCGCCCACATACCGATCAGCAGCCCGGTGTGCACGGCGACCATCGCCGGATAGTGTCCGCTGCCGTGCTCGACACCGCCCCGCTCCCGGGCCCAGCGGGTATGGCGTACCGATACCAGCAGCTCCGCCAGCCGTTCGAGGGCAACGGCCAGCAGCAGCACGGCACACCACACCGGCACGGAGGGGAACGCCGTCGACGCCGTCAACGCCGTCACGACGAGGTCAGCCTGCGGTGAAGACAAGAACGGCATTCTGCCCTCCAAAGCCAAACGATGAGGTCAGCGCGGCGTCCATCGGCACGGGACGCGGGCGTCCGGCGACCACATCCAGGTCCAGGGCCGGATCGGGATGTACGAGGTTCGCGGTCGGCGGCACGGTCTGCTCCTGCAGGGACAGCACCGTGGCCGCCGCTTCGATCGCTCCCGAGGCACCCAGGACGTGGCCGGTGACGCTCTTGGCCGCGGTGACGGGCGGCGGCTCGCCGAAGACCCGCCGCAGTACCGCCGTTTCGACGGCGTCGCCCACCACGGTCGCCGTGCCGTGTGCGTTCACGTGGTGGATGTCGCCCGGAGCGCAACCGGCGTCGGCCAGCGCGCTGCGCACCGCCTGTTCGGCGCCGCGCCCCTCCGGATGCGGGGCCGTCGCGTGGTGGGCGTCCGCGGACGCGCCGTAGCCGCGCAGGAGTGCCCGGACGGGGGCGCACCGCGCACGGGCGTGCGCACCGGATTCCAGTACGAGGACGGCGGCCCCCTCCCCCAGTACGAAGCCGTCGCGCGTGGCGTCGAAGGGCCTGCAGGAGGGCTCGCAGGGGGGCCTGCAGGAGGGCTCGCAGGACGGGTCACCGTGGTCGGCGCCGTCTGTACCGATGGCACCTTCCGTACCGCCCCGCGAGAGCACCCCCAGCTGTCCGAAACCGGCGACGGCCATGGGGGCCAGGCCCGACTCGGTCCCTCCGGTGAGCACCACGTCGCAGGTTCCCGAGCGGACCAGATCGCGTGCGACGCCGATCGCGGTGGCCCCCGAGGCGCAGGCGCTGCTGGTGACGAAGTTGGGGCCGCGGCAGCCGAGGTGGATCGCCACCTCTCCGGCGGCCATGTTGGGGACGCTGCGGGGCAGGGCGTACGGGGAGATCTTCGTGGGGCGGCCCGCTGCCAGCCGGTGGAACTCCGGCGCGTAACGCTCCAGGCTGTTGCTGCCCACGCCGAGGACCACGCCCACCCGCTCGGGTACCCATGAGCCCGGGTCGAGCTTGGCGTCCAGTACCGCCTGCTGCGCCGCGGACAGGCCGAGTTGGGTGAAGCGGTCCAGCCGTCTGCTCAGCCGGCCGCCCAGTTCCCGTTCGGGGTCGAAGTGGTCGGCCCGGCAGGAGAACGTGTGCGGGAGGGCGACGAGCGCGGGGTCGGGCCGGGCCGTCGGCCGTCCGGCGCACAGCGTGCGCCAGAACTCTCCGGCGCCCGTGCCCGCGGCGGTCACCAGCCCCAGACCGGTTACCGCGACGTCATCCGCGCGCATGGGGCACACCCGCGTCGGCCTCGCCCGGGCCCTCGCCCGGGGCCCGGGCGGCCGTCACGCTGAGCGTTTCGAGGACGCGGGCCGCCTCGGCCAGTGTGGTGTCACGGTCCACCCCCGGCAGTTCGGGCGGCAGATCGAGGCCGGTGTCGTTCTCGATCGCCACGATCAGCTCGACCAGCGCGAGCGAATCGATGTCCAGTTCCCGGAAGGTCCGCTCGGGCAGCAGTTCCTCGGGCGGCAGCGCGGTCTGCTCGGCAATGTGGGCCACCAGGCATTCGTGCAGGTCCGGACCGGATACGGAGGACATGAGCAGCTCCTTTGCATGATTGTCGTGAGCCCGCCGGATTGTCGTGCCCCCAAATCGCCGTCACCAGCGCAGCAGCACCAGTTCGCTCGCGAACCCCGGGCCCATCGCGGTGAGCAGGCCCCAGCTCCCGGCCGGCGGCGGTGCGGCCATCGTGCGGCGCAGTACGTCGAGTACGGAGGCGGAGGAGAGGTTGCCGAGGCCGGCCAGCGAGTCACGGGTGTGCGCCAGCGCATCGGGCGGCAGGCCGAACGCGCGCTCCACCGCCTGGATGACCTTCGGCCCGCCCGGATGGCAGATCCAGGTCGTGAGGGATTCCGGCGTCAGGCCGTGATCGTCGAGGAAACCGTGTACGTCCTTGGGCAGTTGCTCCTCCGCGACCGTGGCCACGTCCGGCGACAGCACGATGCCGAATCCGTGCGCACCGATGTGCCAGCCCATCACGTCCTCGCTGTCCGGATAGAGACGGCTCCGAGTCGCCACGATCTCGGGACCCGACAGCCCGACAGGGCCGGGCAGCTCCTCGATACTGAGCAGATCCTCGGCGCTCGGCAGGCCCTCGGTACTCGGGAAATCCGCGGAACTCGGCAAACCCTCGGTACTCGGAGGACCCGCGGCACTCGACAGGCCCGCGAGGCTCGACAGGCCCGCGGCCCGGCGCTCCCCCACCGCCACCACCGCTGCGGCACCGTCGCCGAACAGGCTCAGCGCCACCAAGTTGGCCGTCGACGCGTCGGTCCGCTGCACGGCCAGGGAACACAGCTCCACGGAGAGCAGCACGGCCACCTGGTCCGGGAAGCCCCGCAAGTAGTCGTGCATCCGGGCCACGCCCGCCGCGCCGGCCGCGCAGCCCAGGCCGAACAGCGGGATCCGTTTGACGTCCGCGCGCAGCCCGAGCCGCTGCACGAGCCGCGCCTCCAGAGAAGGAACGGCGAGGCCGGTCACCGTGGTACTGATCACCACGTCGACTTCCTCGGGAAGGATGCCGGCGGTCTCCAGGGCCCCGCGCAGCGCCCGTTCACCGAGGTCGAGGGCGGTGGTCCGCCAGACCTCGTTCGCCGCGGTGAAGCCGTCCAGCTTCCGGTACTCCTCCAACGGCAGGGCCATGTGCCGGGTGCGGACACCCGCGTTCGCGGAGATCTTCTCGAGCACCTGGCGCGCCGGCCGGTCGTGCGCGAGACACGCCTCCGCGAAGGCCGAGGTGATCTCCTCCTGCCGGTAGCGGTACGGCGGTGTGACCACCTCCGCCGCGAGGACCGCCGGGCCCGAGCCGGGCCGGCGCGGCCTCGTGGGAACAGAGCCGGAAGGTGGGCGCATGACCTGGCCTCTGCTGTCGGTGACGGCGGCGCACTCACCCTAGGCCACGCAAAAGCCGCATTTGATGGCAATTCACCGTGTCACCCCGATAGTGCTTTTATCGGGTGGGTGCGAGGCCCGGCGGCCACGGGGATCGCCCGAAGACCGCCCGGAGGTCGCCCGGAGACCGCCCGGAGACCGCCCGGAGACCGCTCGGAGGTCGCCCGGGGATCACCCGGAGGCCGCTCGGAGATCGCTGCGGTCACAGGACCGCGATGCCCAGTGGCCGTTCCCCCGCCGCGAGGCGCCGGGTCTTTCCGGAGTCCAGGTCCACCACCGTGATGCCGTTCCAGTAGCCGTCACGCGTGAAGCCGCCCGTGACGTATGCAGTATGGAGATCACGGGATACCGCGATGTCCTCGTGGGGGCCGTCCAGCGGGATCACTTTCTCCCGGCCCTTCGGGTCGCGCACGGTCAGCGAAGGACCCTCGTCCTGGGCCGGGTCGATCGGGCCCGTGCCGACGGCGAGCAGTGTGCCGTCGCGGGTGATCGTGGCGCCGTGCTGGTGGGTGTTGGCGGTCATCGTCTCGATGCGGGACCGGCCCGTCTTCGGGTCGAGGACGACCAGCCGCTCCCCCTCGAACGGCAGCAGCAGCTTTCCGTCCGACGGGCGCACGGCGGCGTAGTGCGGCTTGAGCCAGGAGCCGAGGCCGCCTTCGGTGCCGTACGGGGCGACCTCGATGCGCCGGGTACGGAGCGAGCCGGTCGCGACGACGGTCACGTCGAACGAGTCGTGGTCCGTGGCGTACACCTCCCGCCCGTCACGCGAGACGTCCACATCGAACGGCCGGCGGCCCACCTCCGCGACGCCCGAGACCTTCAGGGTGCGGGTGTCGACGGCTTCGACGGTGCCCTTGCCACCGGGCCGGTTGACGCCGACGTACACACGCCGGCCGTCGGGGGCGAGGGCGATCCCCATGCCGCCGCCGCGGTACTCGCCGTATGTCGCATCCCCTGTACCGTCCGTCGTATACGGGATACGGGCGATCCGCTCGCGCTTTCCGGTGTCGACGACCGCGACGCCTTCCGCGGTGGCGATCCAGGCCCGGCCGTCGTCGCCGACGACGAGCCCGTACGGGGCGGTGCCGACCCGCACGGAGTCGAACGCGCCCCGGTCGGGGTCGATGAACGTGACGGTGTCGGCGCCGAAGTCGGCGACGAGGAGAGTGCCGTCAGGGGTACGGCCGGAGGGGGCGGGGGCCTTCTTCGCCTTGGGGGTCTTTGTAGAACTCGCCCTGGGCGGAGGGGAGTTGTCGCTCCCCTGAGGCGCGCACCCCGCGACGAGCACGAGGGACGTGGCGAGCCCAAGGCCGAGCGCGAGCGGCGTCCCGAGCGGCGCGGCCGGCGCGTTCCGCCTCACCGCACGCCTCACCCCGCGCCTCACACTCCTCACCGCACGCTTCACCGCACGCTTCACCGCACGCCTCACCGTACGGCCCTCAGCAGACCGGCGATCTCGGTGAAGCCGCGCCGCTCGGCGTGTTCGAGCGCGGTGACGCCGTCGGCGTCCGGCAGCCGCGAGCCGGCCCCGGCGGTGATCAGCAGGTCGACGATCTCCTGGTGGGCGCGGCCGCCGTCGCCGAGGATGACGGCCTCCAGCAGGGCGGTCCAGCCGAGCTGGTTCACATGGTCCACGTCGATGTCGGTCGAGCGGAGCACGGCACGGACGTAGTCCACGTGACCGCGCTCGCACGCCGGGATGAGCGAGATACCGCCGAATCGGTTCGTCACCTTCAGGTCGGGCCTCGCCGGAAGCAGCGTACGCATCATGGCGACGCTGCCGGTGACGCCGGTGACCAGCCAGGGGCTGTCGCGCCGGTCGTCCTGGGCGTTGGGGTCGGCACCGGCGGCGACCAGTACTTCCGCCGCGGCCACATGGTCGCCGAGCGCGGCCAGCAGCAAGGGGGTACGCCGGTGCTCGTCGCGGACATCGACCGCGGCGCCCCCGTCGAGGGCGGCGCGCACGGCGTCGACGGCACCGTTCGCCGCTGCTTCCAGCAGCTCGCGGTCGAGCGCGTTCATGGGGGTACTCCTCGAGTTCCAGGGAAGGCGTGCGCAGATGCGTGCACGCAGCACGGACGTGGTCGTCGCCATCTTTGTACGCACCGCGATGCCGATCCCCGCCCTCAGCGCAGCGCGAACGCGCGGTGCCGTCGACATGTCGATGATTACTCGCCGGGCTTCGCGAGCTCGGCGACGCCGGCCCGGGCGAACTTCTCGTCCAGGTCACCGGACGGGGCACCGGCGACACCGATACCGGCGATCGGCGCGCCCTTGGCGCTGACCGGGGCACCGCCGGCGAGGAACAGGGTGCCGGGGATGTCCTTCAGCGTCGGGGCGCTCTCCAGGCGCTTGACCAGCTCGGAGGTCGGGGCGTTCCAGGAGACGGCGGTGTACGCCTTCTTCACGGCCGACTCGTAGGACTGCGGCCCGGCGCCGTCGCCGCGCAGCTCGACGATGGTGTTGCCGTTGCGGTCCACGACGGCGACGGAGACGCGCTGGTTCTCCTTCTTCGCCGCGTCCAGGGCGGCCTGGGCGGCGTCGGTGGCGGCCGCGACGGTCAGGTGGGTGGACTGCATGAGGGCGTCGTTCCGCGCGTCGGCCTTGACGGCCGCCGGAGCGGCCGGGGCCGCGGAGGACGCGTTCGCCGACCAGGCGCCGACGCCGCCGAGGACGAGGGCCGCGGCGAGGGCACCGCCGCTGACGACGCGGGCGCGCTTCGAGACCTTCTTGACGTGCTTCATGGGGGCCAACTCCAGGGATTCTCGGGTTCTCGGGGCCGGTTCGTAGGGTGTTCGTGCCGTCCGGCTCTGAGATCAATCCTGGGTCCCTATCCCCTTGCTCCCCGTCGGTGTACCGGCTGCATACGGCGCGCGGGTCGGTGGACAACGGGGTCAACCGATCGGATGACCCCGGCCCCGCCCGGACGGGGAACAATGGAAGTGTTTGCCCAGTTCAGAGGGTGCGGACACGAGCCCGGGGCGGATGCAGGTCCGGGACGGACACGGCCCGGGACGGACACGGGACCGGGACGGACACGGACCGGGACGGACAGGGGCCCGGGGCGGCCGGAAGGACGGTACTGAGTGCACGCAAGCGGGCAGCCGCAATCGCTGCCGCCATCCCTGCCGCAGCCGCAGCCGCAGCCGCAGTCACGGCCACAGCCGCGCGACGGCGATCCGGACGCCCGTCGGCTGGCGGCCGTCATACACGTGACCTTCTTCGTGCTGCTCGGCTCGTCCATGGCCCGGTTCATCCAGCGGCACGGCGGCGAGGCGCACGCGCCCTGGGTGATCGCGCTGGCGGTGGTACTGGCCGTGCTGTACGTGGCGGGGCTGTACGTGACCGGGCCCGGCCGGGGCGCCCCGGCCGGGCCCCCGCTGCCGCCCGGCACCAGGGTCGCCCGGCCGCCGGCCCGCCGCCTGGTGTGGCTGGGGGCGGTCGTCCTGGTGTGGGCGGTCCTGGTGGTGCTCGCCCCGAGCTTCGCCTGGGTCGCGGTGCCCCTCTTCTACGCGGCGCTGCGCACCCTGCCGCCGCAGGCCGCATACGTCCTGGTCGCCGTCCTCACCGTCTTCGTGATCAGCGCGCAGCTCACCCTGGCCCGCCGCTTCGACCTGGACCTGGTGATCGGCCCGGCCGCCGTCGCCACCTTCGCCACCGCGATCTTCATGTACATGCAGCGGCAGGCTGCCCGGCAGCGCGCCCTGATCGACGACCTGGTCCGCACACGCCGCGAACTGGCCGCCACCGAGCGCCGCGAAGGCACCCTCGCCGAACGCCAGCGCCTCTCCATGGAGATCCACGACTCGCTCGCCCAGGGCCTGTCCAGCCAGCGGATGCTGCTCCAGGCCGCCGAACGCACCTGGGACGCCGACCCGGCCAAGGCCCGCGGCCATGTCCGTACCGCCGCGTCGATCGCCGAGCACAACCTCACCGAAGCCCGCCGCTTCGTCCACGACCTGGCCCCCGCCGACCTCGCCGAAGGCGGCCTTCCCGAAGCGCTGCACGCCCTCGCGGCCCGAGAGGGCGACGACCGCCTCGCGGTCCGCGTCCACATCGACGATCCCACCGGCGCCCCGCTGCCCGACCTGGTGCAGTCGGGCCTGCTCCGGATCGCGCAGGGCGCGCTGGCCAACGTACGCGAACACGCCGGCGCGACCACCGCCGCGCTCACCCTCACCACCCTCGACGACCAGGTCGTCCTGGACGTCGCCGACAACGGCCGCGGCTTCGACCCGGTAACCCTCCCCGACGCGCCCACCGGCGTACGCGGCCACGGCATCCCGGCGATCCGCGCCCGGGTCCGCCAGCTCGGCGGCACCCTCACCATCGAGTCGGCCCCCGGCGAGGGGGCCGTCCTGACCGCCGCGATTCCTCTGGAGCGGCCCTCGCTTCCCCTGGAGCAGCCACAGTGACCACGCCCCCGACCCCCGCCACACCGGCCGCGCCCACGACCCCGGAACGACCGCCCGTACGGATCCTGCTCTGCGACGACCACGTGGTCGTACGGGCCGGTCTGCTGGCCCTGCTGGACAGCGCCCCGGACATCGAGGTCGTCGGGGAGGCGGGCACCGGCGAGGAGGTCCTCGCCCTCGCCGCGAAGCTCCACCCCGACGTCGTCCTCATGGACCTCCAGCTCGGCGCCGGCATCGACGGCGTGGAAGCCACCCGCCGCCTCACCGCCACGGACCGGGCCCCCCACGTGCTGGTCCTGACCACGTACGACACGGACGCGGACATCACCCGCGCCATCGAAGCGGGCGCGACCGGCTACCTCCTGAAGGCCGAACGCCCCGAGGAACTCTTCGCCGCGATCCACGCCGCGGCCCAGGGACGCACTGCCCTCTCGCCCCCGGTGGCCAGCCGCGTCATGGCCAACATGCGCAAACCGCGCCCCACCCTCACGGACCGCGAACGCGACATCCTCACCCAGCTCGCCCAGGGCCTGGGCAACCGCGACATCGCCAAGGCCCTGTTCATCAGCGAGGCCACGGTAAAAACCCACCTGGGCCGCATCTACGCCAAACTCGGCGTCGACACCCGAGCCGGCGCGGTATCGGTAGCAAAGGAACAGCGCTTGCTGCCGTGACCGGGGACCGCTTCCTCGGCATCAGCCCACTCTCGACATCAGCGCGCTCTCGACATCAGGCGGCTCTCGGCATCAGCCGACTCTCGGCATCAGCCGACTCTCGGCGTAAGCCCGCTCCCGGTGTCAGCCCGCTTCCACAGCCGGGAAGCGGGTGAGAACGGTATGGGCCAGTTCTCGGGCGTACTCGGCGTCCAGCAGGCCCGGGCGGAAGAGTATGCGGTACATCATCGGCGCCACCAGATGGTCGAGGACCGTGTCCACGTCGGGCGCCGGCTCGCCCCGCTCGGCGGCACGGTCGAGGAGCACGGCGACCTGCTCGACGGCGTACGCCGAGCACTGCCCCGCGTTACCGCCCTCCCGGTCGCCGGCGAGCGCGTCCTGGATGTAAGCGCGGCCGGCCGCCGACGACATCTCCTCCAGCCACTCCGCCGCCCACGTCTCCAGATCCGTGGTCAGGCTGCCGCGATCGGCGGGCGGCCCCTCCGGGCGCAGCCGCTCCACCGCCACGTCTGACAGCAGTTCCTGCAGGTCTCCCCAACGCCGGTAGATCGTCGAGGGGGTGACCTCGGCACGCGCCGCGATCAGCGGCACCGTCAGCCCCGCACGCCCCACCTCGGCTTCCAGCTCGCGTACGGCCCGGTGCACCGACTCCTGAACGCGTGCGCTGCGCCCGCCCGGACGGCTCCTCGGCTTTGCTCCCATCCCCCTAGGTTAACGCTACTTCTTTGCTACAAGCCGGGCGTCCACCTCCGCCCGCGGCGCGGGCCCGAACTCCCGCTCGTACGCACCCGCCACGCCCAGCAGCGCCGCCTCACCGTACGGCCGCCCGATCAGCTGCATACCGATCGGCAATCCGTCCAGGTCGAGCCCCACCGGCAGCGACAGCGCGGGCAGTCCGGTGATGTTCGCGGGCGCGCAGAGACGTACATACGCGTCGGCCACCGCCTCCACCGTCCCGTCCGGCCAGCCGAACACCTCCTGCCCTGCCTGCGCGGCGGTCGCCGGTACGGTCGGCGCCGCTATCAGGTCCACCTGCCCCAACAGCGCTTCCCATTCCCGCCGCATCAGCGTGCGGGCCCGCTGAGCACGTATGTGGTCGACCGCAGGCAGCAGCGCGCCCGCCTCCAGCAACACCCGTACGTCGTCCCCGTACAGCTCGGGTGCGTCGCCCAGCTGCGCGGCGTGGTACGCGGTCGCCTCGGGCACCATCAGCCCCCACTGGACCGCCTGGACGTACCGGTGCAGCGGGATCTGCACGTCCACAAGGCGGGCCCCGAGGTCGGCCATACGGTCCAGGGCGGTCCGCACGGCGGCTTCCACCTGCGGATCGACGCGGTCGAAGAAGTAATCGGAGGGGACCCCCACCCGGACGCCCTCCAGCCCACCGCCACCCGCGCCGCGCTCGGCGATGGCCTCCAGTACCAACCCGGCGTCCCGCACCGTACGCGTGATCGGGCCGACGTGGTCCAGCGACCAGGACAGTGCCGCCACTCCCTCGCGCGGCACCAATCCGTATGTCGGCTTCAGACCGACAGTGCCGGTCAACGCGGCGGGCACCCGGATCGAGCCCCCCGTGTCCGTCCCCAGCGCGAACGTCGCCGACCCCGCGGCCACCGCGGCCGCCGACCCGCCGCTGGAACCTCCCGGCACCCGGTCCGGCGCCCACGGATTGCGCGTCTGCGGTGTCGTCAGTCCGTAGGCGAACTCATGCGTGTGCGCCTTGCCCACCAGCACCGCACCCGCCCGCTTCAGCCGCGCGGTGACGGCCGCGTCCCGGTCCGGTATCCGGCCGGCGCGGACGGCCGAACCGGACGCGGTCACCACGCCCGCGGTGTCGATGAGGTCCTTGAGCGCCATGGGAACGCCGTGCAGCGGACCGCGGCGCCGCCCGGCGGCGATCTCCCTCTCCGCGGCGGCGGCCTGCTCGCGTGCCGAGTCCGCCGTGACGGCCGCGTAGGCGTTCACCAGCGGCTCGGTCGCTTCCATACGCGCCAGGACGGATTCGGTGAGTTCCACCGGAGACAGGTGCCCGGCGCCGATCGCGTCGGCCGCCTCGGCAAGAGAGAGCTCGTAGGGCTGCACGGCCGTCACCGCTCGTCGGCGCGGTAGGAGGGGGCGGGCGGGACGTCCGCCAGGTCGAGCTCCCGGAGGCGGCTGACCACGGTCAGGATGTGATCGGCGGTGGCGGCCACGACCGAATGCCGGTCACCGCGCAGCGGAACCCCGGCTCGCTCGGCCGCCGCCGCGGCGCTCTGCGGCGTATGGCCAGGAAGGGACGGAAGGGGATGAGGGGGAGTCAGGGACATGGCTGGTCCGTGTCTTTCGTGAGTGGTCGCAACTTCGACAGTGGTCGCGACTACGGCAGTGGTCGCGACTACGGCGGTGGTCGTGATGACGACGGTAGGCCACCACAGCCGCTAACGCAATATATTTGCTTTAAGAGCTTCACTCCCCTATCTTTAACGCAACATCTGCGCTTTAAGATTCCCGACTCCTCCACCCGCCACGCACTCCGCATCCCGCACCCCGCA
>NZ_NHSG01000432.1:0-25448 GCF_020024005.1 Streptomyces purpurogeneiscleroticus | reverse complement strand
ACACGCCCAACCCCCCACCGAGGCGGCCCCGGCCGGCCTCGCCCAGCAGGTGCTCTTCAAGGCCGCCCAGGAAAAGGGCTACGCCTGCTTCCGTATCCCCGCGATCGTCACGACCCCGCGCGGCACCCTCCTCGCCTTCGCCGAGGGCCGGGTGAACGACTGCGGGGACGCCGGCGACATAGACCTCGTGCTGAAACGGTCCACCGACGGTGGCCGCACCTGGGGCCCGCTCCAGGTCGTCAACGAGGGCGGCGGTGACACGCACGGCAATCCTGCGCCGGTCGTCGACCGCCGGACCGGCCGCGTGGTCCTCGCCGAGACCTACAACAAGGGCCGCGACGACGGCCGTAACTGCGATATACCGTGCGACCGCAAGCCGCACCTGCAGTACAGCGACGACGACGGCCGTACCTGGTCCAAGCCCCGGGACATGACGTCCGCGCTCCGGCCGCCGTCGTGGAACTCCTGGTACGCGACCGGACCTGTACACGGTATCCAGCTCACCCACGGACGGTATGCCGGGCGCCTGGTCTACGCCGTCAACGCCGAGAGCTACGGGGGCGGCCGCATAACGGCCAACCACGCCGCCCTCATGTACAGCGACGACGGCGGCACCAAGTGGCACACCGGCGCGGTCGACACCTGGCCAACCGCACCGGACGGAACGTTCCGTCAGAAGCCGTCCGAGATGACGCTCGTGGAGCGCGCCGACGGCGGCATCCACGTCAACGGGCGGGAGCAGGACGGTACGGACCTGGGGCACCGCACGGCGGCGGTCAGCCGGGACGGCGGCCGGTCCTTCGCCGCGCCGTTCCGGGCCATTCCCGACCTGTACTCGCCCATGGTCCAGGGCTCGGTGCTGCGGCTGCGGTCGCGGGCCGCCGACGGCTACAGCAGGCTGCTGTTCGCCGCGCCCGCCGACCCCGACCGGCGGCGCACCATGATGATCCGCTCCTCCTACGACGAGGGCCGCACGTGGGAGGGTGCGGACCGGGGTGCCCGGATCACCACCGACTGGTCCGGCTACTCGGACATGACGAACATCAAGCCCGGCGAGGTCGGGCTGCTCTACGAGGGCGGCGCGGTGGACGCGCGGGACGAGATCCGCTTCGCACGGTTCACCGAGGACTGGCTCGGGCCGCGCCGCGGGCCGGACCCGACGACGCCGGACGGCGGGGCCGGTGCCCGGCCGGCCGCCGTGCTGGGCGGCGCCCGTACGGCCGACGGCCGCTTCGGGCGGGCCCTGGTGTTCGACGGCAAGGACGACGCGGTACGGCTGCCGTTCCGCTCGTCGCTGCCGCTGGGCGAACGCGACTTCACGGCCAGCCTCTGGTTCCGGTACGAGGCGAAGAGCGGCGAGCAGCCGTTGCTGTGGATGGGCGGCGTGGGCAGCAGGGCGCCGCAGGTGGCGCTGCGCGCCGACCCCGCGAAGAACCGGCTCACGGCGGACCTCACGGCGCTCGCGGGCGCCGGACCCGCGAAGTCCGCGCAGGCCGCCGTGGCCGGCGCGGCCAACGACGGGCGCTGGCACCATCTCGCGCTGCGCCGGTCGGGCGACCGGCTATCGCTCACTGTGGACGGTATGCACACCGCCTCGGTGGCCGATGTGCCCGGTTCGGTCAGCCGGAACGACACGTTCGGGGTGCACCTCGGCCAGAAGCCGGACGCTCGCGCGCACTTCACGGGAGCGCTGGACGAGCTACGCGTCTACGGGCGCGCCCTGAGCGACCGTGAGCTGGCCGCGGTACGGGAGCAGAACGCGCCGGCCGCGGCGCCGGCCGTGCTCCGGCTGCCGCTGGACCAGGTGCGCGGGGACTGACGAGGAGGTGGGGCGGGGACGGCCGGTCAGCGGGTCTGGGTGCGGTGCGCCAGGTCCGGATAGTCGACGATCAGGCCGTCCCCGTCGCACTCCAGGTCGCGCTGGAAGGTGCCCGAGGTGTACCGCACCCGGGCGCCTTCCTCCGTGCGGGCGAGGTGCTCGTACCGCTGCGGTGAGGGCTGTACGGCCAGCTCCGGCACCGACACCCACGCCATCACGAACTCGCGTTCCCCTGGCGAGCGGTGCAGACCGTGGCGCAACAGCGGCATGGTGTTGGTGAGCGGGCACAGCCCGAGGTCGCAGTCGAGCGCGTCCTCCAGGCCCGCCAGCGGCTCGCCGCCCGCGGTCCACCGGCCCTTGTCGTCGCGGCGCAGATCCAGCTCGCGGCTGCCGGCCGCGCTCTCGGCGCGTACCCGCAGCCGCCGCGTCACGAAGTCCTCGCCGGTTTCCAGCTCGTAGGTGATCCAGTACGCCTCCGGTACGGTGCCCACCGCCCGGCCGTGCGCGGACAGCGTCCGCTCGCCGAGGTCGATCCACGCGGTCTCGATGCCCTTGCTCGCGGTGACGTCCCAGGTGAGGACGTGATGGCCCGTCATGCAGGCACCCTAGCGGCGGGCTCCCACCGGGCCGGCGGCCGACACGGCACCGGAGCCGCCGTCCGCCGCCTGCTCACCGGCCCCTGCCGCCTCCGCCGCCTCGGCCCGGCGCGCGTACCGCTTGGCGATCACCGCACAGACCATCAGCTGCATCTGGTGGAAGAGCATCAGGGGCAGCACCGCCAGGCTGGCCTGCGCGCCGAACAGCACGCTGGCCATCGGCAGCCCGGCCGCCAGGCTCTTCTTCGAGCCCGCGAAGGTGATCGCGACACGGTCGGCGCGCGGGAAGCCCAGCTTCCGTGCTCCGTACGTGGTCAGGGTCAGCATCACGGCGAGCAGTACGGCCTCGACGGCCACCAGTTCCACCAGCCTCCAGAAGGAGACCCGGCCCCAGATGCCCTGCACCATGCCGGCGCTGAAGGCGGTGTAGACGACGAGCAGGATCGAGCCGCGGTCGACATAGCCGAGGACCTTCTTGTACCGGGTCAGGAAGCCCGAGATCCAGCGGCGCAGCAGCTGTCCGGCGAGGAACGGCACCAGCAGCTGGAAGACGATCGAGAGCAGCGAGTCGGCGGAGAAGCCGCCGCCGTCGCCGCCCAGCAGCAGCGCCGCCAGCAGCGGCGTGATGACGATGCCGACCAGGCTGGAGAAGGAGCCGGCGCAGATCGCCGCCGCGACGTTGCCGCGCGCGAGCGAGGTGAAGGCGATCGAGGACTGGATCGTGGAGGGCACCAGGCACAGGAAGAGCAGCCCGGTGTAGAGCTGGGGCGTCAGCACGTACGGCACGAGGCCGCGCGCCGCCAGGCCCAGCAGCGGGAAGACGGCGAAGGTGAACGCCAGGACCGTGAGGTGCAGGCGCCAGTGGCGCAGTCCGTCCATCGCCTCCCGGGTGGAGAGCCGGGCGCCGTAGAGGAAGAAGAGCAGGGCGACGGCGCCGGTCGAGGCGCCCTCCGCTCCGGTGGCCACGGGGCCTCTGGCGGGCAGCAGCGCCGCCAGCACGACCGTGCCGACGAGCGCCAGGATGTATCCGTCCACGGGGAGCCAGGAGGGGATCTTCAGCTGAGGGCGGCGCATGGTCTCTCTATCGGTCGGCGGCTCGGGCGGGGGCATGCGGTGTGCCGTATGCAATGTGCAGCATGCAGCGTGCCGTACACGGTGATCAGCATGCGGTGCTCAGCATGCGGTGCTCAGCATGCGGTGCTCAGCATGCGGTATGCCGAATGCCCCGGGGCATGGACGGTGCCCTCTCCAGAGTGCGCCTGTTCGCGGCAATCGGGAAGCCCTCTTACCGTAGTCACTGCCATGTCGGAACGTGATGGGCGGAGGTAGGGTCGGGGCGTGTTCGATCCCGTACAGCTGCGGACCTTCCTGGCCGTGGCACAGACACTGAGTTTCACGCAGGCCGCGCAGCGCCTCGGCGTGCAGCAGTCGACCGTCAGCCAGCACGTGCGGAAGCTGGAGGCGGCGGCCGGGCGCCGGCTGTTCGCGCGGGACACCCATGGGGTGGAGCTGACCGAGGACGGCGAGGCGATGCTCGGCTTCGCGCGCACGATCCTGGAGGCCAACGAGCGGGCCACGGACTTCTTCGCGGGGACGCGGCTGCGCGGCCGGCTGCGGTTCGGCGCGTCCGAGGACTTCGTACTGACCCGGCTGCCGGAGGTGCTGGAGGGGTTCCGCCGGGACCATCCGGAGGTCGACCTGGAGCTGACGGTCGAGCTGTCGGGGACGCTGCACGAGCGGCTGGCGGCCGGGCGGCTGGATCTCGTACTGGCCAAGCGGCGCCCGGAGGACGGGCGCGGGCGGCTGATCTGGCGGGACAAGCTGGTGTGGATCGGCAGCGAGCGGCTTCGGCTGGACCCGCAGCGGCCGGTGCCGCTGGTGCTCTTCCCGCAGCCTGCGCTGACCCGGGCCCGCGCGCTCCAAGCGCTGGAGGCGCAGGGCCGCGAGTGGCGCATCGCCTGTACGAGCGGCAGCCTCAACGGGCTGATCGCGGCGACCCGTGCGGGGCTCGGCGTGATGGCGCACTCGCTCGGCATGATCCCGCCGGGGCTGGTCCGGGTGGGGGCCCGGGCGGGCCTGCCGGACCTCGGCGGCGTGGACTTCGTCCTGGTGCACGGCCGTCCGGACGCGCCGGCGAGCCGCCCGGCCGAGGCGCTGGCGGCCGCGATCCTGGCGGGCGGCGACCGGCTGCACCTCTGAGTTCCCGCGGGGTCAGAACCCGGTGTCGTCGAACTGATCCAGCAGCACATCGGCCGGCGTCTCGATGGCCGCCGCGCTGGCCCCCGAGAGCTGCTGTTCGGTCCAGATGACCTTGCCGCCGGGGGTGTACCGGGTCCCCCACCGCTGCGACAGGTGCGCGACGAGGAACAGCCCGCGGCCGCCCTCGTCCGTGCTCGTCGCCCGGCGCAGGTGCGGGGCCGTGCTGCTGCTGTCCGCCACCTCGCAGATCAGGCAGCGGTCGCGGAGCAGCCGCAGCCGGACCGGCGGCGCGCCGTACCGGATTGCGTTCGTGATCAGTTCGCTGAGGATCAGCTCCGTGCTGAAGCCGATGTCCGACAGGCCCCACTCCGCCAGCTGTGCCCCGCACTCGGCGCGCAGCCGGCCCACCTCCGCCGGGTCCGGGGCCACCTCCCAGTCCGCGACCTTCGTCGGCGCGAGCAGCCGGGTGCGGGCGACCACCAGCGCGATGTCGTCGGACGGGCGTTCGGGCACCATCGCGTCGACGGCGGCCTGGCACATCTCCTCCGGGCTGCGGCCCGCGGCGCCTTCCAGCGCCCCGGCCAGCATGCTCAGGCCCACGTCGATGTCGCGTCCGCGGTCCTCGACCAGGCCGTCCGTGAACAGCACCAGGGACGAGCCCTCGGTCAGCCGCAGTTCGGTGGTCTCGAAGGGGTGGCCGCCCAGCCCCAGCGGCGGGGAGGGCGGCACGTCCGGGTAGGTGACCGTGCCGTCCGGGCCCATCAGGGCGGGGCCGGGGTGGCCCGCCGTGGCCACCGTGCATACCCCGCTCACCGAGTCGTAGATCGCATACAGGCAGGTCGCACCCGTCACGCCTTCCCAGCCGCGGGCGCCCTCGCTGTCCTCCTCGCTGTCGATACGGGTGACCAGCTCGTCCAGATGGCCGAGCAGTTCGTCCACCGGCAGGTCCAGCGAGGAGAAGTTGTGCACCGCGGTCCGCAGCCGCCCCATCGTCGCCGCGGCGTGCAGCCCGTGCCCCACCACGTCGCCCACCACCAGCGCCACCCGGGCGCCCGGCAGCGGAATGACGTCGAACCAGTCGCCGCCCACGCCCGCCTGGGCCGGCAGATACCGCCAGGCCACGTCCAGCGCGTCCTGCTCCGGGAGGCCGCGGGGCAGCAGGCTGCGCTGGAGGGTCACGGCCATCGCGTGCTCGCGCGCGTAGCGCCGGGCGTTGTCGATGCAGACCGCGGCCCGTGCGCTGACCTCCTCGGCGAAGGAGAGGTCCTCCTCCTGGAACGGCGGGGACGCCTCCATCCGCCAGAAGTTGACCATGCCCAGCACCACGCCGCGGGCCCGCAGCGGCACCGTCACCAGGGAGTGCACGCCGGCCTCCAGCAACGCGGCGCCCCGGGCCCGGTCCTGGTCGGACCACTCGTCCGTCCGCGTCAGGTCGGCCACGAGCGCCGCGCGGCCTTCGTTCAGGGCCCGTACCTGAGGGGTGGTCGACACGAAGTGGATCAGCTCGCCGATGGGGTACAGGCCGGGCTCGCCCGGTCCGCCCCTGGTCGCCGTCCGCCGCATCCGCCACCCGGCGTGCACCGACGGCTCGCCCCCCTCTGTCACCGCGTCCAGCAGGTCGACGGTGACGATGTCGGCGAACCGCGGCACCGCGACCTCCGCCAGCTCCTCCGCCGTGCGCACCACGTCCAGCGTCGTGCCGATCCGCACGCCCGACTCGTACAGCAGCTTCAGCCGCTCCCCGGCGACCTCGGCGCGGCCGGTCAGGGCGGCGAGCTCGGTGGTGTCGCGGAGCGTGGTGACGCTGCCGCGCGGTCCGCCCCCGCGGGCGGTCGACCGTACATTGACGGCCAGCAGCCGCTGGCCCACGTGGTGCACCTCGTCGGTGGTCGACCGCTCGGAGCGCATCAGCTCCACCAGCCGGTCGGGCAGGCCGACCTCGTCGACGGCCCGCCCGTCGAGGCCGTCGGGCAGCTCCAGGAGGCGCCGCGCCTCATCGTTGACCAGCAGCAGCCGCCCGTCGCCGCCGAGGATCACCACGCCTTCCCGCACGGCGTGCAGGACCGCGTCGTGGTGCTCGTACATCCGGGTCATCTCGGCCTGGCCCAGGCCGTGCGTCTGGCGGCGGAGCCGCCGGGTCACCAGGGCCGTACCGCCGGCGGCCAGCCCCAGGCCCAGCGCGGCGGCGCCGAGCAGCACCGGCATCTGGCGGTCCAGGGTGTTCTCCGCGCGCTCCAGGGTGATGCCGGCCGAGACCATGCCCACGAGGGAGCCGTCGGAGCGGGTGATGGGTGCGGTGGTGTCCACGGCGTCCCCCAGGGGGCCGCCGGGGATGACCTCCGTGAACGGCTGTCCCTTGCGGGCGGCCGCCAGGGCCGCGCCGAAGGCGCCGACCACGTGTTTGCCGATCAGCTTCCGGTCGGGGTGGGTCACCCGGATGCCGTCCAGGTCGAAGACGACGATGTAGTCCACATCGGCCCGTTTGCGCACGGCTTCGGCGCGCGGCTGCAGTTCCGCCGTGGGGTCCGGGCCGTCCATGGCCCTGGCCACGGCGGGGGAGGCCGCGAAGGTCTCGGCCACGGACAGCGAGCGGTGCTCGGCCGCGTCGTTGCCGTCCCGTTTGGCCTGGAGGGCCAGGGCCGAGACCGCGGCCACCACCAGCAGCACCACGATGACCACTTGGAGGATGAAGACCTGGCCGGCGAGGCTGCGCGGATTCAGCAGGGAACGCGACCCTGCCCGCAAAGGGTGATGAATCCGACGATGACCCGCCATATCCAATTTCTAACACTGCTGCCTCCCTCCTGCCGCAGGGTCGCGCGCCCGGCCTAGCGGGTGTCCGAGGGGACGCCCTGAGTGGACGTCACCCGGGGGTGCACCGACACCGGCTCGGTGGCGGGCCCGGGGCGCAGCCGGCTCAGCCCGAACATCAGTACGCAGTTGAAGCCCACCGCGATGAGGCCGGCGTTGATGCCGCCCAGCCCGGGGTCGGTCACGTACAGCACGATGGACGCCGCGATCCCGCCGAGCATCCCCGCCGATACCGCCCACGGCTGCACCCGCCGGAAGAACATCAGTGCGAGCCAGCCCGGTACGAGCTGGCCGAGCAGGTAGTACGTCAGGTTGAGCACCGTCAGCATCAGCGTCGAGGCGGTGAGGGTGAGCACCGCGGCGGCGACCAGGAAGACCGCGACGACCGCCGTGGTGGTGCGGCGCTGCGCCTCGGGGCGGATGTTCGGTGCGAGGTTGCGGGAGACGATGCCGCCGATGGTCAGCGCGGTGACGGCCAGTACCAGGACGCCCGACAGGCCCGCGCCCGCGGCCACCACGCCCACCAGCCAGTCCGGCAGCCGGTCCTGGACGACCGCCATGAAGACCGTGTTGGGGTCCTTGACGTCCGGCCGGTCGGCGAAGGCGAAGTAGGCGGTGGCGACCAGGAACGGATACATCAGCATGTAGACCGGCATCCACACCGTCGAGGACTTGATCGCCCGCTCGGACTTGGCGGTGAAGATGTATGCGGCGGAGAAGCCCAGGTAGAAGGTGACGCTCTGGAAGACGATGGTGGTGAGCGCGAAGACCATCGGCGATCCGCTCATCGTCATCTGCGCGCGCGGCACGGAATGCGGGCCGAAGACCTCCGCCGGGCCGCCGCCCGCCGTCACCGCCACCACTCCGGCCACGACGATGCCCAGCACCATCAGCACGTCCTTCAGGATCGCAACGAAGGCGGGCGAGCGGACCCCGGAGACGGCCAGGTAGAGGAAGGCGATCACGCCCGCCAGGATCACCGACTGCACAGGGCTGATCGGCAGTCCGAGCGCCTGCAGCACGACCTGCATGCCGATGAACTGGTACTGCCCCCACGGGACCAGCGCGAGCAGCAGCGCGCCCGCGGTGACCAGTTCCAGGCTGCGGCTGCGGAAGTGCCGCCCGAAGACGTCGGGGATGGTCATCGCGTCGTACCGCACGCCGGCCCGCCAGATCAGCGGCGCGATGTAGTACCCCAGCGGATAGGCCAGCAGGATGTAGCCGAGGAACCAGATGCCGTAGCTCGCGCCGCCCGCGTAGATGCCCGCCGGGAAGCCGATCATGGTGCCGATGCTGTAGATCTCGCCGACCGCGAGGAAGTACAGCAGCCAGGGCGGGAAGGAGCGGCCGCCGACGAGGTACTCCCCGATCGACATGTTCTTCATCCCGCGCCGGGCGCTGAAGGCGACCAGGACGGAGACCGCCATGACGCCGAAGAAGATCGCCGCGGTCATCTTGCCGCCTCCTCGTCGCTGCGCTCGTCGTCCCGGTACCGCGGTTCGTCGATCCGCCAGGCCACCCACAGGCACAGGCTGGTGAGCGGGAACCAGGCGAACATCCACGCCCACAGCAGCGGGATGCCGAGGAGGTACACGTCCGTGTCCGCGAGCAGCGGCATGACGACGAGGATCGCCAGGACCGGCAGCCCGAGTCCGATGCCGAGGCTCTTGCGCGCGCCGCTCACCGGCCGTCCCCTCCCCCGACCGCAGCCGCACGCCCGGCATCCAGCCCGGCGCCGCCCCATACGACCTCGCCGCCGATGACCGTCGCGTCCACCTGGAGCGCCCGCACCGCGTCCGGCGCGACGGTGCCCGGGTCCGCGGAGAGCACCGCGATGTCCGCCAGCTTCCCCGGCTCCAGGCTGCCCTTCTCCCGCTCCTCGAAGCCGAGGTGGGCGGCCTGGCTGGTGTAGCCGCGCAGCGCCGTGTCCACGTCCACCCGCTGCTCGGGCCCCAGCTCGTGGCCGTCGCGGGTCGTCCGGCGCACCGCGCACCAGATGCCCTCCAGCGGCGGTACGGGGACCACCGGCGTGTCCGAGTGCAGGCCGAACGTCACGCCGTGCTTGACCGCGGAGGCGAGCGGGTCGATGCGGCGCGCCCGCTCGGGGCCGAGGAACCGGTCCCGGTGCCGGTCGCCCCAGTAGTAGACGTGCTTGATGAAGAACGACGCGAGGATGCCCGCCGCCGCCATCTGGTCCAGCTGCCGCTCGCTGACCATCTGGCAGTGCTCGATACGGTGCCGCCGGTCGCCCTCCAGCGGGTCGAGGCCGAGCTTCGCGTACGCCTCCAGGATCGCCTGGATCGCCCCGTCCCCGTTGCCGTGGATCGCGACCTGCCAGCCCGCCTCGTGCAGCGTGGCCACCCGCCTGCTGAGGTCGTCCTGCGGGAAGATCAGCAGCCCGTTCTTGTCCGGCGCGCAGGCGTACCCCTCCGAGACGCAGCCGGTCAGCCCCTGCAGCGAGCCGTCGGCCCACAGCTTCACGCCGGCCACCCGGAAGAGGTCGTCGCCGAGCCCGGCGACGCCCGCCTCCACGGGGCTGAGCTCGCCGCGCGAAAGGCCGGGGAAGAGGTCCTGTACGAGGTACGCCCGGACGCGGTTGCGCAGCCGTCCCTTGCGGCGCGCCAGCCGGTACGCGTCGAGTTCCGCGGGCCCGCCGACCAGCCCGAGGCCGGTGTCGTGGACGGTGGTGACGCCGGCCGCCAGATAGGCGTCGCCGGCCAGCCCGATCGCCTCGGCGAGGTCGGCGGTCTCCGGCTTGGGCATGGCGGCGTACGCGGCGAACGCGGCGGTCTCCGCGAGCACCCCGTCCGGCTCGCCCGCCGCGTCCCGGTGGATCGCACCGCCCACCGGGTCGGGGGTGTTCCGGTCGATGCCGAGCAGTCGCAGCCCCGCTGTATTCAGTACACAGAAGTGGCCGGAGACGTGCTGGAGGCAGACCGGCCGGTCCCTTGACACCGGGTCGAGGTCGGCGCGGGTGGGGTGCCGGTCGTCGGCGAGCAGCGTGTCGTCGTACCGGTAGCCGCGCACCCAGGTGCCCGGCTCGGCGTCGGCGGCGGCCTGTTCCACCCGGGCGGCGACGTCGGCGATGGTGCTGTTGGGCGGGCTGCCCGCGTCGACGTCCGCGGCGAGCGTCAGCCCGAAGAAGGTGGGGTGGTTGTGGGTCTCGATGAACCCCGGCACCGCGCAGCGGCCCTGGAGGTCCAGTACTCGGGTGCGCGGCCCGATGAGTCCGCGCACCGCGGCGTCGTCGTCCACGGCGAGCACCCGTCCGCCGCGCGCGGCGAGTGCGGTACGGGTCGTACCGGCCCGGTCCATCGTGCGGACCGTGCCGTTGAGCAGGACCAGATCGGCGGCTGTGAATGGATCGGCGGTACGGGGTACCTCGGGCATCGAGCGGTCACCACCTGACGCAGGCCGGCGCCTGCTGATCGGTATGGAATTTCCGACATGCTGCCCGCTGGACGACCGGCGGGACAGGACCAGATGGGGGTGGGTTGCACGAGTCCAGCCACCGGTGACCGCACCGGCCCGGCCCTCTCCGGAGTGCGGGCCGGCGAGGGGTGGGGCAGCGTGGTTGCCGTCCCGCCGAATCAGACGAAGGAGTTCCGGCATGGGTGACAAGGGCGCCATGGACAAGCTCAAGGGCAAGGCCAAGCGGATGGCCGGCAAGGCCACCGGCGACAGCCGGACGAAGGGCGAGGGCCGGGCCGACGAGGCCAAGGGCAAGGCGAAGAACGCCATGGACGACGCCAAGGGCCAGGGCCGGGGGATCAAGGACTCGCTGACGGACCGCGACGAAACCTGACCCGGCACCACCCGCGCGGCCCGGCGGCCCGCTCCTCGTGAGCGGCCGCCGGGCCGTCGCGTCTTGACGCTCCAAAGGCACCGTGAGAACGTTCCCACAGTCGGAGCGTGAGAACGTTCTCACGCACAGGAAAGGGTCTTCTTCCATGCGCACTTCGCCTTCCCGTCCCCGCGTCGCCGTCCTGGGCGGTGGAGTCATCGGGGTGTCGACCGCTGCGCAGCTCGCCCGCCGCGGGGCGGATGTCGTCCTGGTCACCGAAGGCGAACTGGCCGACGGTGCGTCGGGCCGGTCGCTGTCCTGGCTCAACTCCTTCGGCGGCAGGCGCTCCGAGGCGTACCACCGGCTCCGGCTGCTCGGCATGGACCGGTACCGCACGTTCGCCACCCGCGTCCCCTGCTCCGCCTACCTGAAGTTCGACGGCGGGCTGACCTGGGCGGCACCCGGCGCGGCCGACTCGCACCGGGCGGCGTTCGCGCACATGCGGCACAACGGGTACGACGCCGAGTGGCTGAGCCGCGACCAAGTCGCCCGGTGGACGCCCGGGGTGGACCCGGACGCGATCCCCGACGAAGGCGCGATCTTCAACCCGGGTGAGGGCTGGGTGGACCTCGTCCCGCTCGTCCGGCGGCTCGCCGATGACCTCACCGCGGCCGGCGGCCGGATCCTCACCGGCGCCGGGCCCGCCTCCGCCGTCGTCGAGGGGGACCGCGTGGCCGCCGTACGGACGGGCGCCGGCGAGCGCATCGACGTCGATGCCGTCCTGCTGGCCACGGGGGCCGACGTGCCGGGCATGGTGCGGCAGTACGGCGTGGAGATCCCGGACGCGACGTCGAAGGCGCTGCTCGTGCGCACCACACCCTTCGGCACGACCCTGCGCGCCACGCTGAACACCCCGCGCGTGGCACTGCGGCCCACTCCGGACGGTGCGCTGGTGATGGACTCCGACGCGACGGCGGCCGAGGTGATCGCCCATGCGGACGGCAGCTACGAGGTCAAGGACGCCACTGCGGAGAAGCTGCTGCGCGAGGCGTCGGCCGTCCTGGCCGGCCATCCGCGCCTGGAACTGGATTCCTTCGGCGTGGGCCGGAAGCCGATCCCGGGGGACGGCGAGCCGGTACTCGGTGAACTCGACGAGGTGGCGGGCCTGTTCGTGGCCTTCACCCACAGCGGCGCGACCCTCGCCCTGATCGCCGGCGAACTGCTGGCCGAGGAGATCACCACCGGGGAGCGCAGCCCACTGCTCGCGGCATTCCGGCCCGGCCGCTTCCGCTGAGCACGGCAAAGGGCAAGAAGGTTGCCCACCTCTTACCCTTTACAACGTATAACACGGTGGGGGGCTTGCCGCAAGGCCCCGGTCATGCCGCAGAATCACCGGTCACAGCCGGAATCTGCGGAAAACGGGGTTTGTGTTGATTGACGTGATCATTGCCGGCGGCGGACCGACCGGCATGATGCTGGCCGCCGAGTTGCGGCTGCACGGCGTGCATGTGTGCGTACTGGAGAAGGAGGCGGAGCCGACCAAGGTGGTCCGCGCGCTCGGCCTCCATGTGCGCAGCCTGGAGGTGATGGACCAGCGCGGTCTGCTGGAGCGGTTCCTCGCGCTCGGTCAGCAGTACAAGGTCGGCGGTTTCTTCGCCGGCATCGACAAGCCGTGGCCGGACGGGCTGGACACCACGCATCCGTATGTACTCGGTATCCCGCAGACAGTCACCGAGCGACTGTTGACCGAGCACGCCACCGAACTCGGCGTCGAGATCCGGCGCGGCTGCGAAGTGGTCGGGCTGAGCCAGAGCGACGACGGGGTGACCGTCGAACTGGCCGACCGCACGCGGCTGCGCTCGCGCTACCTCGTCGGCTGCGACGGTGGCCGCAGCACGGTGCGCAAGCTGCTCGGCATCGGTTTCCCCGGCGAGCCCAGCAGGGTCGAAACGCTGCTGGGCGAGGTGGAGTTGACCGCGGAGCCCGAGACGCTGGCCGCCGTGATGGCCGAAGTACGCAAGACCCAGAAGCGGTTCGGCGCCGTGCCGCTCGGGGACGGGGTGTACCGTCTCGTCGCGCCCGCCGAAGGGGTGGCCGAGGACCGCACGGTCCCGCCGACCCTGGACGAACTGCGGCAGCAGGTACGGAAGCTCGCCGGCACCGACTTCGGCATGCACTCACCGCGCTGGCTCTCCCGCTTCGGCGACGCCACCCGGCAGGCCGAGCGCTACCGGAGCGGCCGGGTGCTGCTGGCCGGCGACGCGGCACACATCCACCCGCCGACCGGCGGGCAGGGGCTCAATCTCGGCCTTCAGGACGCGTTCAACCTCGGCTGGAAGCTGGCCGCCGCGGTGAACGGCTGGGCACCGGAAGGGCTGCTGGACAGCTACCAGAGCGAACGGCACCCGGTGGCCGCCGACGTACTGAACAACACCCGCGCGCAGATCGAGCTGATGTCCACCGAGCCGGGCCCCCAGTCAGTACGCCGGCTGATCGCGGAACTGATGGACTTCGAGGACGTGAACCGGTACCTGATCGAGAAGATCACCGCGATCGGGGTCCGCTACGACTTCGGCGAGGGGCATGAACTGCTCGGCCGGCGGATGCGGGACGTGGAGCTGAAGCGGGGCCGCCTCTACGAGCGGATGCACGGCGGCCGCGGGCTGCTGCTCGACCGGACCGGCCGGCTGTCGGTGGCGGGCTGGGCGGACCGGGTCGACCACGTCGTCGACGTCAGCGACGGCAGCGACGACACCAATGGCAGTGACGTCTGCGAGGAGCTGGACGTGCCCGCGGTACTGCTGCGGCCGGACGGCCATGTGGCGTGGGTCGGTGACGATCAGCAGGAGCTGCGCGGACGGCTACGGAAGTGGTTCGGCGCTGCCGTCAGCTGAGTGAGACGGTGCGCGGTGGGAGCCTCGTGGTGAAGCGGGACGGGGGTGCGCCGAAGGCGCGGGTGAAAGCGGCGGTGAAGGCGGCGGGCGAGGCGTAGCCGAGCCGGCCGGCGACCTCGGTGACCGGCGCGGTGCGCAGCATCGGTACGGCTGCGAGCAGCCGGGCGCGGGCCCGCCAGACGGCCGGACTGTCGCCGGTCTCCGCGCGGAAGCGCCGGGTGAAGGCCCGCTCGCTCATGGCCGTCCGCGCGGCCCACGTGGCGTTGGTGACACCGGCGTCCGGGGCGGCCAGATACGCGCGGCAGAGCGCCGCGAGATCGGCGGAGGCGGGAATCCCGACGTGGAAGGGGAGCGGGGTGCGCGCGGCGATCTCGTGCAGGAGGAGCGCCGCGATGTGCCCCTCCCGTCCGGAGAGGCTGTAGTCGGCCGCGAACTCGACGGCAGCCAGGAGCAGTTCGCGCAGCAGCGGCGGTACGTCCACGACCGTACAGGTGGCGGGCCACCAGGGGACGGCGTCCGGCTCGATGTAGAGGCTGCGGGTGCTCACTCCCAGCATGCGCACCCGGTGCGGGGTGGCGGCGGGAATCAGGACGGCGCGCTCGGGCGGCACGGTCCAACTGCCCTCGTCGGTGTCGACGACCATGACCCCGGTGGCGCCGTAGAGGAACTGCGCGCGCCGGTGCTCGTGCCAGTCCAGTACGTGGCCGGACGGGTAGTCGGTACCGATCGGCAGGACGGCCCGGTCGACGTGGTCGACGGTATCCAGGGGGACGTTCTTCACCCGGCCACCGTAAGGGCCGATGTACGGGCCCATGTACGGGTCGGCGTACTGGCCGATGTACGGGTCGGCGTACTGCCGTCGTGCTGGCCGGGACGCGAAAGAAGTGAGCCGACTTTCGCATGCGGGAAGGCCGGCGGCGCTGGTGGACTGGATCCTGTGGACGTTATGGCATTGATCGGGATCGGGCTCCTCACCGGGGTGACGACCGTGTTGTTCGGGTTCGGCGGTGGATTCGTCGCGGTCCCGGTGGTGGTGTGGGCGGATGCCGCGCTCGGCGCGGACGCGATGCGGGTCGCGACGGCCACCTCGGCCCTGGTGATGGTGGTGAACGCCGGGTTCGCGACCGCGGTCACGCCGCGGCGGGTACTCGTCGCCCTCCGCGGCAGCGGCGCGCTCCTCCTCCTGCTGGCGGCCGGCGCCGCGGCCGGTGCGCTCGCCACGCGCGTCGCCCCGCCCGCGCTCGCCCGCTGGGCATTCATCGCGTACGTCACGCTGACCATCGTCGATCTGCTGCTGCGCCCCGGCTTCCTCCGCCCGCGCACCCGGATCGAGGCGCCCACCGACGCGCCGCGGCCGCTGCCGGCCGTCTTCGGCGCGCCCGTCGGCGCGGTCGCCGCCTTCCTCGGCGTGGGCGGCAGCGTACTGACCGTCCCCGCGATGCGGCGGGCCGGGCACACGATGCATGTGGCGACCGCGCTGGCCAACCCCCTCACCCTCGCCATCGCGCTCCCGGCCGCCATGATCTCCCTGGGCGGCTACGCGCTCCCGGCCGGCGCGGACGCGCAGGTGCACCTGGTGGGTCTGGTCGACCCCGGCGCCGCCGCGGCACTGCTGCTGGGGGCCCTGCCGGTGATCGCGCTACTGCGCAGGCGCCCGCCGCGGATACCGGACCGCATCTATGCGTGGTCCTACATCGGGCTGCTCGCGGTGGTGGCGGTCGCGATGCTGCCGGCGGGCTAGGGCGTGTCTTCTGCCTCGGACCGAGGCCCGGGGGGCGCCGATTAGGTGTGTGGGCCCGGGACGCGTAGTGTTGCGGTTGTCGACGCGGGGTGGAGCAGCTCGGTAGCTCGCTGGGCTCATAACCCAGAGGTCGCAGGTTCAAATCCTGTCCCCGCTACTGATTCCCGGGCCCGGTGGATGTCATCCACCGGGCCCGAGGTTTTTGATCACCGCGCGACAGGGGCGCTCCCCTCAGCCAGGTACTGCCAGCCAGGTACTCCCCTCAGCCTTGTGCGAAGCGCACCACCATTTCCGGTGCGAGGCCCAGTTGGGGCCCCGTGCGGAGTTCGGGGGTGTGGATCAGGATGTTGTAGTGGTTCGGGAAGTGGCAGGCGTCGAATCCCAGGACCGTTCCGATGTGACGGCCTTCCGTCCAGACCTCGTCGCCGCGGTCGATGACGCCGGCGCAGCCGATCTCCAGAAAGCCCAGGAATCCGACCCGGTCGATGCGGGCCCCGGTGGCCGTTTCGGTGTGGTCGGTAGTCACCAGTTCATGCACCTCGCCACGGCGGACGCACCGGCCGGCGAACGGCTCCAGGGCCATGCCCCGGTCCTCCCGCCGGTGGGTGAGTATCTTCACGAGCTGCCCGTGGACCGTGCGCTTGGGCCCGTCCTCGTCTTGTGTCATGGGCGGGCTGCCTCCTGTCCTGAGGGGGAACGGTCGGCGCGTTCGTGTGCGTAGGTGTCGGCCACCAGCTCCAGGGCGGCGAGGCCGTCCGGGCCATGGGGGCGCACGTCAGTGGTGCGCGGCCGGGCCAGTGCGTCGGTGAAGTCGCGCAGTACGCCCACGTACTCGTGCCACAGTGAGCCCTTGAATTCCGGGTGGCCCGCGAGCATGTCGGCGCTGTCGACGGTGCCATCGGCCAGCCGCACCTCGACCGTCTTGCGTTCCCCCGGGTAGGACCAGTCGAGTTCGACCCGTGCCACCGCGCCGGACGCGGCGCCCAGCAGTACGGTCGCCTGCCGGTCCACGCCGTGTGCGTCGCGGCGTACGGCGGCCCCGGTGACCCGGGTGTCGCCGAGGAAGAGGCGTACCAGGTCGAAGGCGTTGGGTCCGTTGTCGGCGACGCAGCCGCCTCCGCAGCGGTCGGGGTCGAGGTACCAACGGTCCTGGCCTGCGTGTTCTTCGATCGTCTCCTCATAACGCACCGTCAGAGAGGTGAGGGGAGCGTGGGAGGGGAGCCGTTGGAGGAGGGCGTTCACCTCGGTGTTGTAGCGCCGGTGGAAGGAGGTGAACAGTGGCACGCCGACGTCGGAGGAGAGCCGTGCGAGGTGCCGGGCGTCGCTCAGCTTCGTGGTGAGCGGTTTCTCCACGCACACCGCGCGGCCGGCCGCCAGCGCGTCGCGGCACACGGGGTAGTGCACATCGTTGGGGACGTTGACCACCACGGCGTCCACATCCGCGTGACGCAACAACTCCTGGTGGCTCCGGTAGCGCGGCACTCCGGGCGGTGCAGCGGCGAGTCTGGTCTCGTCCGGGTCGCACACCGCGGCCAACTCGGCGCCCGCCTCGCGGGCCAGTGCGGACAGGTAGAAGCGCGAGATGACACCGAGACCGATCAGGCCGATACGGGGTACGGTCATGCCGCGCCTCCCGCACGGGAGTTCCCCATCGGCGCCGGGAAGCGGAGATGGCTGGTCCGGGCCAGGTCGAGCATCTCCTCGTACAACGCCCCTGTGAGCGGGACACCGTTCGCCCGGCGGTCGCGGGAACGGGCGTCCTCCGGCCAGCCGGGGTAGCGCACCGGCTCGTCGGGGCGGACCGGCGGGCAGTCCAGCAGGGCGCCGAACATGCCGGTGGCCTCGGTGCGGAAGTCCGCCTCGGGCCGGAGCCGGCCCGGCGCGATCGCCATCGTCAAGTAACCGATGTCGTCGTCCCGGCCGTTCGGCTGCTCCCCGGTCTCCGGGTGCGGGCCCAGGCCCGCTCCCGGAACGAGCGCGGAGAGTATCTCCACCAAAAGGCCCAGCCCGAAGCCCTTGTACGCGCCGGTGTCCGGGTCGCCGCCGAGCCAGCGCAGGTGTGCCTCGCCACGGTCGAAGGCGGCCGGGTCGGTGACCGGCGCGCCGTGGTCGTCCGCCAGCCAGCCGGCCGGCACCTCGCGCCCGGCGCGCGCCGCCTCGCGCACCTTGCCGGTCGGAACCACCGTGGTACTCATGTCCAGGACGAACGGCGGATGGTCACCGGCCGGGGCCGCGAGGGCGAGTGGGTTCGTGCCGAGCATCGGGGCGCGGCCGCCGACGGGCCGGGTGAGCTGCTGCCAGCCGCAGTTGGCGGTGACCAGGCCCACCATGTGGTGGTCGACGGCGCGCAGGGCGTGGTATCCGGCGCAGCCGAAGTGGGTGGCGCCGCGGACCGAGACCATGCCGACGCCGTACTGGCGGGCCCGCTCGACCGCCAGGTCCATGGCGTCGGAGGCCGCCCACAGGCCGAGGCCCCGCCGCGCGTCGAGGAGCACCGAGGCACCCCGGTCCGCGAGGACGCGGGGTTGCGCCCGCGGGTCGCACCGGCCGGCGTCGAGCATGGGCAGGTAGAGCCGGGTGAGGTTGGCGATGCCGTGGCTCGTGAAGCCGGTGAGATCGCCGTGGCACAACGCCTCGGCAGCGGCACGCGCCCGGGCGTCCGGCAGTCCCCTGGTGCCGAAGACGTCGGTGACGAAGGCGAGGAGGTCCTGGTACGGCACCCGCAGGGTGTTGTCGTCGGTCGTGTTGTCCGGACGCGCGTCGGTGGTGGGGTGGATCGAGTGGGTCATGCGGTGGTGGTCTCCTCGGCGTCGGGCCGGCGCGCGGCCGCTGGTTGCGCGTGGTCGTCCTCGGAACCGTTGGCGTCCCGGACGATGTGACCGTCCGTGTCCTGGACGACGCGGACGTCCGTGTCCCGGACGGTGTGACCGTCGGTGTCCCGGGCGACGTGGACGTCCGTGCCCCGGAGGGCGTGGCGGGTGAAGCCGATGAGCACGCGGGCGATGTCGTCGGCGTACCTGTCGAGCTCCGCGGCGTCGGCGTACTCGCCGTCGGCGTGCGCGCGGTTGGCGCCCAGATGTCCGGGGCCGAGTACGGCGGTGTACGTATCGGGGACGCCGTTCATCCAGATCGCGTCGCAGGTGAAGGGCGGTTCGTCGGCCGGCCAGCGGGTCAGTCCCGCGTGGTCCGCCAGCAGTGTTTCGGCCCATGGTGTGCGGCCCGGGTCCTCCAGGGCGGGCAGTCCGCGCTTGTACCACCGCAGGGAGGTGATCGCCGCGGCGTCGGCCACCGTCCGCGCGAGGTCGGGCGTGCCGGCGGCCCGGGAGGTGAAGTCGGCGAGGGCCTCGCGCAACGACTGCTGGAGCGCGGCCTCGGCGGCCCGGCCGGCGGCCGGGGAGCCGTAGGAGATGTTGAGCAGCAGCTGCCCGGTGCCGTAGACGCGGTTGTGCCGTTGGCCGGTGTGTACACCTGCCACGCACACCCGGCCGTCGGCGATTCGCGGGGGCAGGGTGCGGGCCAGGTGGCTGCTGAGGTGTCCCAGCAGTACGGTCGCGTTGTGACCGGCCTCGGGCTGGTCGTCCACCGCGTCCTCGCCCCGGACGTGCACCCCGGCCGTCATCGATGCCGTGGTGCGCGGCAGGTAGCGGTGGCCGGTGGGCTCGCAGAACAGGTTCAGCCGGCCGGTGAAGCCCTGCTCGACCAGCGGCCGGGTGCCGAACGCCCCCATGGCGCCGCCCTCCTCGCCGGCGACCGCCTGGATGACGACGCCGACCCGCGTACCGAGGGCGGGCTCCGCCGCGAGGGCGGCCCGGACACCGGCCAGCAGGGCGACCGCCGGGCCCTTGGCGTCGATGGCGCCCCGGCCGCTGAAGCGGGTGCCGTCGAAGCGGGCCGGCCACCAGCCGGCCACGGTGTCGAGGTGGACGTTGAACATCAGCGTTGCGTCTTGCGGCAGTTGGGGGCCCAGGCGGAGTACGAGGCTGGGCTGACACGCCAGGAATCCGGGATCGCGCGCCGCGGCCTCCCGCACGGTCTCGGGAACGTCGTCGCGGTCCAGCACCGCCGGGTCGGCGGGTGCGTGGCGTACCACCGTGAAGCCCAGGGTTCCGGCGGCCGCCGCGTATGCCCGGCCCGCCTCCCACAGTTGTACGGCGGGGCCGTCGCCGCCGGTTTCCAGCGGGCCGGCCGTGGGGGTGTCGAGCAGGTGCAGGAGCAGCTCTTGGTCAGTCCGGGTCAGTCGCGCGGGACGCGTGTGGTCAGGCACGGGCGCCCCCGTCGTCGGCGGTGACCACCGACGCGGCGGTGACCTCCTGCTGTACGCTCTGTACGAGCCGTTCCAGCGACCGGCCGTAGCGGACGAACGCCGCGATGCCGTCGTCGTCGGTGGCGTTGTGATCGTCGTGCGGGCGCAGATGGGTGTGCGGTTCGATCGACCAGGCTCCGGTGTAGCCGTGGCGGAGCAGCGCCGTCAGACACTCCCGTACGCCGGACTCCCCGTCTCCGGGCAGTGTGTAGTCGACCTGGTCCCCCGCCCTCGGGCGGGCGTCCTTGACGTGTACGTGGGCGACGTGCCCGATGACGGCATCGAGCACTGCGCGGGCGTCGTAGCCGTACGGCACTCCGTTGCCGATGTCGAACAGCAGCCGCAGGGCGGGGTTGTCGACGTGCTGGAGGAGGTCGAGCATCCGGTCGGCGCGGGTACCTGCCCAGCCGCTGCAGTTCTCGTGCAACAGGACCAGGCCGTGCTGCTCGGCCTCATGGACCAGGTTGGTCATTCGGCGTAGTGCCCGTCGGCCCCAATCGGCTTCGCTCAGTCCCGCGTTGGGGTAGGACATCACTCTGATGTACCGGGTGCCCAGGGTGGCGCAGCGCCGGGCGAGGATCCGCAGTTCGTCCAGATCGTCCTCGAAGCGGCCGGTGATCGGGCGGGCCCAGTTGGCGATGCGGGAGTCGACGCAGACCACGTCGACTCCGGCGGCGTCCAGCCCGCCGGCCAGCCGGGCGAACGCATGGTCGTTCAGGTCCGCGATGGCGGTGCCGTCCACCGTGCGCAGCTCGATCGACGGCCAGCCCAGCCGGCGCAGCGCTTCGAGCTGTCCGGGCAGGTCCGGCGCCGCCTCGTCGCCGATCCCGGCGTACCGGATGCCGGGGAGCCGGCCGTCCGTTACTGAAAATGCGTCAGCTGACATGAGTGAGCGACTCCTCACGGCCGACGTTGATCACGGCCAACTGCTTCGCTTCGTCGAGTAGTTCAGCGGTGCGTACATGGGGCCACAGGTCATCGCCGCCCGGTCCGCCCGCGTAGCCTCGGTACGCACCCACGATGAAGGACGTGAGCGCGTCGTCCTCGAATACCTCGTGCGTTGTCCGGCCGGCGTGGACCGTCTCCAGCTGGGCGAAGTCGTCGTCCTGGCCGACCGGGTAGTGGCCGACGACGGTTCCCCCGGTCATGTCGAGCGTGATCCGCCGCTGTCGCACCGGTGCAGTCAGGTCGGAGACGATCTCGCTCCGGGCTCCCCCGTGGTGCCGCAGTGCCAGCCGGGCGCCGCCCATGCGGGGCACCGCACTGTCCCCCACGGACAGGTCGCTGCAGGACGCCTCCCGCACCTCCGCGTCGCCCAGCAGCCGGAGGAGGACACCCAGGGAATGCGGCACCTCCACATCGAAGGCCGAGGCGTGGCCGCTGTTGGCGAGTGAACGGCGGAAGCGGGGCTTGTGCTGCGCCACGGAGACCGTACGCACCGTACCCAGCCCGCCGCCCTCGACCAACGCGACGAGCCGTTCGGTCAGTGTGCTGTGGAGCCAGGGCGCGACCACCGACAGGGACAGGTCGTGGTCCCGCACCACGGCCAGGACACGCCGGAGCGCCTCCCGGTCAGTGGCGAGCGGCTTCTCCACCACCACCTTGGAGAAGCCGAGCAGGGCGACGTCGCGGAGCACCTCGGCACGCACCGACGGCGGGGTGCAGACATGCACGACCGTGTGTGCCGGGTCGAGCAGCTCCCGGGCCTGCCGTAAGGAGTCGGCCATCACGAGGTCCTGCCGCGGACGGCCGGTGGGCGCGGCACGGGGGTCGACCGCCACCACCGGCCGGTCGGCGAACGTACCGGGAGCCTGCGCCCGTGCCTTGAGCAGTACGGGGACGTGCAGGCCCAGGCCCGCCCGCCCCAGGCCGACGATCAGCGTGCGCAACACGGTTCGTGTCCTCCTTCGGCGTCGTTCGGTTCCGGAAAAGGACCGGAGCACACATGAGCCTTCTTTCATTGCCGCTTCTCCATCTGCCCCACCTCGATGCACAGGAAAACCCGGGAGGCACTACGAAAAAATCATTGACCAAAGGTAATGCTGACCAAAAAATGCCGAGTACGGGCCGGAAGTGCGGCGCCGCCGACCGGACTTCCTGATTCCCCATGATCCGCACGACGCCTTGACGCCGATGAATCGTGCCAGGTGAACGCGGTACGGGCCGGCGTGGCGCACCCCGGGCGTACACCTTTCTACGCCCGGTCGGGACCGAACTGCTTGGCGATTTTTACCCGTCAGCTTGCACTGGAGGTATCCCGTTGGGCGGACCACCGTTGACGAAGCGCGAGGGCGACAAGTACGTTGATCGCACATTTGGTGATTGACGCCCCGGGCACGCTCAGCGGAAGACGCCTCGGATATTTCTGTTTCGAGATGCGGGCCGGCCGTCTTTTACTCAGCAAAGAACAACAGCGTTACCAGCTTTCTCTCTCTACCAATTGTCGCCACGGTATTTACGCCAACCAAGGAAGAGGGGAACAGCCATGCCCACCAACGTGCAGGAACAGCGGCTGCGTCGTCGTTTCGAGCTGTGGGACCGGGACAACGACGGCCGTATCGAGCGCAGCGACTGGGAAAGCGAAGTGGAGCGTCTCCTGCGCGCGTTCAACCAGCCCGCCGACAGCCAGAAGGGGCAGGCCCTCCGCTCGGCCTACCTGGGGATGTGGGACAACCTGGCCAGCCAGGCCGGGGTCAAGTCCGGCGACTCGGTGGACTTTGAACAGTTCAAGAACGCCTCTGGGAAGCAGATGCTCGACCAGGGGAAGTCCGGCTTCGAGAAGGTGCTGCGCCCCACGATCCAGGCGATCCTCGACCTGGCCGACACCGATGGTGACGGGCAGGTGAGCCGCGAGGAGTTCCGCACCTGGATCAAGGTCGCCGGCGGCGACGAGTCCAAGGCCGAAGAGGCTTTCCGGCGCCTCGACACGAACAACAACGGTCAGCTGTCGGTGGAAGAACTCATCAACGCGGTGCACAAGTTCCACTCCGGCGAGCTGGACGTCTCGCTCATCTGACCGCGGACGGTCCGCCGGCGTCCCGGGGCGCCGGCGGACCTCATCCGGCCGGGCACACCGCTTCTCCCCTCCCCCTGTTCGACGGTTGCCGCATCCTCGGCCACCTCGTGAGAGGAAACATGCGCGATATATCTTTCGATCAGAGGTGTGGCACAACAGTCCGGCCATTCCAGCCGGTGCCTTTCTTCAGCCAGGCCAAGACCTTTGAGGACCTGTGGCCGGACATCCGGTCGCGGGTGAACGACGTCATCGACGACGGAAAGTATTCGCACGGCCGGCAGGTCGCACTGTTCGAAAATGCCTTGGCGCGGTGGACGGGTGCGCGATACGCGGTCGGGGTGAACAGCGGTACCGACGCACTGGTACTGCTGTTGCGCGCATGCGGCCTGGAGCCCGGCGACGAGGTCATCGTGCCGGCATTCACCTTTGTGGCGTCGGCGTCCGCCGTCGTACTGGCCGGCGGCCGCCCGGTCTTCGCCGATATCGACCCGGTCGGATACGGCATGGACCCGCAGTCCGCGGCCCACGCCGTGACACCGCGTACGCGGATGATCATGCCCGTCCACCTGTTCCACCAGATGGCCGACATGAGTGCACTGCCGGCCGTCGCCCACCGCCACGGCCTGACCGTGGTGGAGGACAGCGCCGAGGCCATCGGCATGCGGTGGGGCGGAGTGCACGCCGGTCTGCTGGGAGCCGGCGGGGTGCTGTCGTTCTTCCCCACCAAGACACTCGGCGCCATCGGCGACGCCGGCGCCGTACTGACCGACGATCCCGAACTGGCCGAGAGAATCGCCGCGTTGCGCCACCACGGACGGTACGGCCGGACGCTGGCCCACTTCCCCGGCATCTCGAACCGGACCGTGGACAACGGCGTCAACAGCAAGATGGACGACATCCAGGCGGCCGTCCTCCTCGCCAAGCTGACGCGGCTGGACCAGGACATCGCCCGGCGGGGCGAACTCGCCGCCGCCTACACCCAACGGCTGTCCGGAATACCCGGCGTCCTGCGGCTGCCGACACCGGTGCCCCGGGACACCGCCACCAACCCGGTCTACTACGTCTACCTGATCGAGGCCGAGCACCGCGACGACCTGGCCGGATACCTGGCCGAACACGGCGTGGGCACCGAGACGTACTACCCGGTCCCGCTCCACCTCCAGGCGTGCTTCGCCGGTCTCGGCTACCGGCGCGGCGACTTCCCGCACGCCGAGGCGGCCTGCGAACGCACCCTGGCCCTCCCGTTCCACCCGGACCTGAGCACCGATGACATCGACTCGGTGTGCGGGATCGTCCGCCGCTTCTTCACGGGGAGGACGGTGTGACGACGATCCCCTTCTTCGCCACGGACGCCTTCGACGCCGACCGGGAGGTACTGCTCGATCTCATCCATGAGATCGGCACGGCGCCGGAGCAGAAGTTCATCCTCGGGGAACGCACCGCCCGCTTCGAGGAGGTCCTGCGTACCTCGCTGGGCGCCGCCGATGTCGTGGCCTGCTCCAGCGGCACTTCGGCACTGACACTGGTACTGCACGCGATGGACGTGGGGCCGGGCGACGAGGTGGTGGTACCGGCCTACGGCTGCGCTCCGCTGGCCAACACCGTGGCCAATCTCGGGGCGACGCCGGTGTTCGCCGACATCGATCCACTGACCATGGTGGCCGACCCCGAGCGGGTGGAACAGGCCGTCACCGACCGGACCAGGGCCCTCATGCCCGCCCATATGTTCTCGGTGATGGCGGACATGCCCCGGATGCGGGAGATCGCGCGGCGCCATGGGGTACGGCTGGTCGAGGACTCGGCGGTGGCGCAGGGCGGGATGCTCGACGGTGTTCCCGCCGGTATGTGGGGTGACGCCGGCGTGTTCTCGTTCGTCCAGGTCAAGACCTTCGGCACCGCCGGAGAGGGCGGGGCCGTCGTCACCATGGACCCCGCACTCGGGCGGACGGTCCGGTCGTTGCGGAACCACGGTCAGGACGCGCGGTTCATCTACGGGCGCACCGGCTACAACAGCCGGTTCGACGAAGTGCTCGCGGCCTTCCAGCTGCACCGGCTCCCCGGCTTCCCCGAGCGGCTGGAGCGCCGGGCCCGTATCGCCGACTATTACACCGAACGCTTCACTCCCTTGCGCGACCACGGTGTGACACCACCGCCGCCGGGCCGCAACGGGCGTTGTTTCTACGTCTATTCGCTGCTCGCCGACGAGCGTGATGCACTGCGGGAACACCTCGCCGCGCGGGGAGTCGCGAGCCATGTGCACTACCCGCTCCCCCTCCCCCACCAGC
>NZ_NHSG01000431.1:0-25713 GCF_020024005.1 Streptomyces purpurogeneiscleroticus | reverse complement strand
CAACGCTTGCGGGCCGGCAACGCGGGCCAACGCTTGCGAGCTGGCAGTGCGGGCCGGCAACGCGGGTCGGCAGCGCGGACCGCCAACGCGAGCCGCCAGCGCGGACCGGCGCCGGGTTGTCAGTGGTCACCAGTAGGGTGGCGGACATGGCAGACCCCAGCAGCTATCGACCCAAGCCGGGACAGATCCCCGACTCGCCGGGGGTCTATAAGTTCCGTGACGAGCACCGGCGGGTGATCTACGTAGGCAAGGCCAAAAGCCTGCGTCAGCGCCTGTCGAACTACTTCCAGGACCTGGCGAATCTCCACCCGCGCACGCGCACGATGGTCACCACCGCCGCGTCCGTGGAATGGACCGTCGTCTCCACCGAGGTCGAGGCGCTCCAGCTGGAGTACACCTGGATCAAGGAGTTCGACCCGCGGTTCAACGTCAAGTACCGCGACGACAAGAGCTATCCGTACCTCGCCGTCACCCTCAACGAGGAATTCCCGCGGGTCCAGGTCATGCGCGGCGCCAAGAAGAAGGGCGTGCGGTACTTCGGTCCGTACGGCCACGCGTGGGCGATCCGCGAGACCGTCGACCTGATGCTGCGGGTGTTTCCCGTACGCACCTGCTCCGCGGGCGTCTTCAAGCGCTCGGCGCAGATCGGCCGTCCCTGCCTCCTCGGGTACATCGGCAAGTGCTCGGCGCCCTGCGTCGGCCGGGTCTCGGCCGAGGAGCACCGCGAACTGGCCGAGGAGTTCTGCGACTTCATGGCCGGCCGCACGGGCGCGTACATCCGCCGCCTGGAGCGGCTGATGGCGGAGGCCGCCGAGGAGATGGAGTACGAGCGCGCGGCCCGGCTGCGGGACGACATAGAGGCGCTGAAGCGGGCCATGGAGAAGAGCGCCGTGGTGCTCGCCGACGCCACCGACGCCGACCTCATCGCGCTCGCCGAGGACGAGCTGGAGGCCGCCGTCCAGATCTTCCACGTCCGCGGCGGCCGGATCCGCGGCCAGCGCGGCTGGGTCACCGACAAGGTCGAGAACGTCGACACCGCGGCCCTCGTGGAGCACGCCCTGCAGCAGCTGTACGGCGAGGAGCGCGGCGACGCCGTGCCCAAGGAGGTCCTGGTACCGGCGCTGCCCGACCCCGTCGAGCCGGTCCAGCAGTGGCTGACCGGGCGCCGCGGGTCGAACGTCTCGCTGCGCATCCCGCAGCGCGGCGACAAGAAGGACCTGATGGCCACGGTCCAGCGCAATGCCCAGCAGGCGCTGGCCCTGCACAAGACCAAGCGCGCCTCGGACCTGACCACCCGCTCCCGGGCGCTGGAGGAGATCGCCGAGGCGCTGGAGCTGGACTCGGTGCCGCTGCGCATCGAGTGCTTCGACATCTCCCACCTCCAGGGCGACGACGTGGTGGCGTCGATGGTCGTCTTCGAGGACGGGCTGGCGAGGAAGAGCGAGTACAGACGGTTCCAGATCAAGTCCTTCGAGGGCCAGGACGACGTCCGGTCCATGCACGAGGTGATCTCCCGCCGCTTCAAGCGGTATCTGCAGGAGAAGCAGAAGACCGGCGAGTGGGAGGAGGAGACCGGGCCGGACGCCGCGGACCTCGTCTCCGGGGCCGTGCCGGGCCCCGCGGACCTCTCCGGGGCCGCGCCGGGCCCGAAGGACGAGGAGGGCCGCCCGAAGCGCTTCGCGTACCCGCCGCAGCTGGTCGTCGTGGACGGCGGCCGGCCGCAGGTCGCCGCGGCCCAGCGGGCCCTGGAGGAGCTGGGCATCGACGATGTCGCGGTCTGCGGGCTGGCCAAGCGCCTGGAGGAGGTCTGGGTGCCCGGCGAGGAGGACCCGGTCGTGCTGCCCCGGACGAGCGAGGGCCTGTACATCCTGCAGCGCGTCCGTGACGAGGCGCACCGCTTCGCCATCGCCTACCAGCGCAACAAGCGGGGCAAGCGGCTCACCGCGAGCCCTCTGGACAGCGTGCCGGGCCTCGGCGAGAGTCGCCGCCAGGCCCTCCTGAAGCACTTCGGTTCCCTGAAGAAACTCAAAGGAGCCACGATCGAAGAGATCTGCGAGGTGCCCGGCGTCGGCCGTAAGACCGCCGAGACCGTCGCGGCGACCCTGGCCCAGGCCGCTCCGGCCGCCCCGGCGGTCAACACCGCCACCGGAGAGATGATTGAAGATGAGGAGGCACCGCAGGCCGCGTTGCCTTCAGAACAGGGACAGGAACGATGAGCGACAGCAGCCCCGAGCAGCAGACCGGTAGAGACGGCGAACAGGCGAGTGCGGCGCCGAGCCGCGACGACCAGGACCGCAGCCCCGCGATCCCCGAGCTGGTGATCATCTCCGGGATGTCGGGCGCGGGACGGAGCACGGCCGCGAAGTGCCTGGAGGACCTCGGCTGGTTCGTGGTCGACAACATCCCGCCCGAGCTCATCCCCCCGATGGTCGACCTCGGCGCCCGCTCCCAGGGCAACGTCGCCCGCATCGCGGTGGTCGTCGACGTCCGCGGCCGCCGCTTCTTCGACAACCTCAAGGAGTCCCTGGCCGCGCTGGACGCCGCGCAGGTCAAGCGCCGCATCGTCTTCCTGGAGTCCTCCGACGAGGCGCTGGTCCGCCGCTTCGAGTCGGTCCGCCGCCCGCATCCGCTGCAGGGCGACGGCCGCATCGTCGACGGCATCGCCGCCGAGCGCGACCTGCTGCGCGAGCTGCGCGGCGACGCCGACCTGGTGATCGACACCTCCAGCCTGAACGTCCACGAGCTGCGCGCCAAGATGGACGCCCAGTTCGCCGGCGAGGAGGTCCCCGAGCTGCGCGCGACGGTGATGTCCTTCGGCTTCAAGTACGGCCTGCCGGTCGACGCCGACCTCGTCGTGGACTGCCGCTTCATTCCGAACCCGCACTGGGTCCCGGAGCTGCGGCCGTACACGGGGCTGAACGAAGAGGTGTCGAACTACGTCTTCAGCCAGCCGGGGTCCAAGGAGTTCCTGGACGGCTACGCCGAGCTGCTGCGCATCGTCGCCGAGGGATACCGCCGCGAGGGCAAGCGGTACGTCACCATCGCGGTCGGCTGTACGGGCGGCAAGCACCGCAGCGTCGCCATGTCGGAGAAGCTCGCCCGCCGGCTCGTCTCCGAAGGAGTCGAGACGGTCGTCGTCCACCGGGACATGGGGCGCGAATGACCAGCCGCACGCCCCGGATGCGCCGCGTACGCCGGCTCGTGCGGGGCAGCACGCAGAAGGGCGCCACCCCGAAGGTCGTCGCCCTCGGCGGCGGAATGGGCCTGTCCGCCTCGCTCGCCGCGCTGCGTCGCATCACGCGCGACCTGACCGCCGTGGTCACCGTCGCCGACGACGGCGGCTCCAGCGGCCGGCTCCGCGACGAGCTGGGCGTGCTGCCGCCGGGCGATCTGCGCAAGGCCCTGGCGGCGCTGTGCGGCGACGACGACTGGGGCCAGACCTGGGCCCGGGTCATCCAGCACCGCTTCATCAGCGGCGGCGAGCTGCACGACCACGCTGTGGGAAATCTCCTGATCGTCGCCCTGTGGGAACAGCTGGGCGACCACGTCCAGGCGCTGGACCTGGTCGGCAAGCTGCTGGGCGCGCAGGGCCGGGTGCTCCCGATGTCCGCCGTGCCGCTGGAGCTCCAGGCCCTGGTCAGGGGCCACGACGAGGACCGCCCGGACGAGGTCTCCACCGTCCGGGGCCAGGCCACGGTCGCGCTCACCCCCGGCGAGGTGCAGTCCGTGCACGTCGTCCCGGAGGAGCCGCCCGCCGTCCCGGAGGCCGTCGAGGCGGTCCGGGACGCCGACTGGGTGGTGCTCGGTCCCGGATCCTGGTTCTCCTCCGTGATCCCGCATCTTCTGGTGCCGCAGCTGCGTGAGGCGCTGGAGGAGACCAAGGCCCGTAAGGTTCTCTCGTTGAACCTCGCACCCCAGCCGGGGGAGACGGACGGGTTTTCCCCGCAGCGTCATTTGGAGGTTTTGGCCCGACACGCCCCTAAACTCGCCTTCGACGTGGTGCTGGCCGATCAGGACGCCGTGCCCGACCGGGAGTCTCTGACCGGAGCGGCCAAGGAGCTGTTCGGCAGTGCGGTCGAGCTGGCGGCCGTGGCCGCGCAAAGCAGCGCTCACCAGGGCAAACCTGGGGGCGGTTCCGCTCGGCACGACCCGGAGCTGCTGGCCGCCGCGTACGACCGTATTTTTCGGATGCATGGAAGGATCGGCCCATGGCGATGACGGCAGCGGTGAAGGATGAAATTTCCCGGCTCCCCGTCACCCGGACCTGCTGCCGGAAGTCGGAGGTCTCGTCGATCCTGCGGTTCGCCGGCGGGTTGCACCTGGTCAGCGGGCGCATCGTGATCGAGGCGGAGCTGGACACGGGCATCGCGGCCCGGCGGCTCCGCAAGGACATCCTGGAGATCTTCGGGCACTCCTCGGACCTGGTGGTGATGGCGCCCGGCGGACTGCGGCGCGGCAGCCGGTACGTCGTCCGTGTCGTGGCCGGCGGCGACCAGCTCGCGCGCCAGACCGGCCTCGTCGACGGCCGCGGCCGCCCCATCCGGGGCCTGCCCCCGCAGGTGGTCTCGGGGGCCACCTGTGACGCGGAGGCCGCCTGGCGCGGCGCTTTCCTGGCGCACGGCTCGCTCACCGAGCCCGGCCGCTCCTCCTCCCTGGAGGTGACCTGCCCGGGCCCCGAGGCGGCGCTCGCGCTGGTCGGCGCGGCGCGTCGGCTCGGCATCGCGGCCAAGGCGCGCGAGGTGCGCGGCGTGGACCGGGTGGTGGTCCGTGACGGTGACGCGATCGGCGCGCTGTTGACGCGGCTGGGCGCCCATGAGTCGGTGCTCGCCTGGGAGGAGCGCAGAATGCGCCGCGAGGTGCGGGCGACGGCCAACCGCCTTGCGAACTTCGACGACGCCAACCTCCGCCGCTCGGCGCGGGCCGCGGTCGCGGCCGGCGCCCGTGTGCAGCGCGCGCTGGAGATCCTCGGCGAGGAGGTGCCGGAGCACCTCGCGGCCGCGGGCCGGCTGCGGATGGAGCACAAGCAGGCGTCGCTGGAGGAGCTCGGCGCGCTCGCCGACCCGCCGCTCACCAAGGACGCGGTCGCGGGCCGCATCCGCCGCCTCCTCGCGATGGCCGACAAGCGCGCACAGGACCTCGGTATTCCGGGTACGGAATCCAACCTCGCCGACGACCTCGCGGAGGGCATGGTCGGCTGAACCGGATCGCTACTTGTCAGTACGCGCCCCCGGCACCCGCACAGGGTGCCGGGGGCGCGTGCGTACTGACGGGAGGCCCGTTGCGCAAGGGCGTCAGAGGGGCTCAAGGGCGCTCACTTGAGCAGAAGGAGAGCCCCATGTCAATGTCACGTACGTCTCGTACAGGGGGTAGGGTCGGAGGCGGTCGGGGACATCCCATACAGCTCGGCGGTGCACAAACCGCCGTACCAACGAGGAGATCGGTTTCGTGACGATCCGCGTAGGCATCAACGGCTTTGGCCGCATCGGTCGTAACTACTTCCGCGCGCTGCTGGAGCAGGGTGCGGACATCGAGATCGTGGCTGTCAACGACCTGGGTGACACCGCGACCACCGCCCACCTGCTCAAGTACGACACCATCCTGGGTCGTCTGAAGCAGGACGTGTCGCACACCGCCGACACCATCACCGTCGGCGACCGCACGATCAAGGTGCTCTCCGAGCGCAACCCCGCCGACATCCCGTGGGGTGAGCTGGGCGTCGACATCGTGATCGAGTCGACCGGCATCTTCACCAAGCGTGAGGACGCCGCGAAGCACCTCGCCGGTGGCGCGAAGAAGGTCCTCATCTCGGCTCCGGCCAAGGACGAGGACATCACCATCGTGATGGGTGTCAACCAGGACAAGTACGAGGCCGACAAGCACGACGTCATCTCGAACGCCTCCTGCACCACCAACTGTGTGGCGCCGATGGCCAAGGTTCTGGACGAGAACTTCGGCATCGTCAAGGGCATGATGACCACGGTCCACGCGTACACCAACGACCAGCGCATCCTGGACTTCCCGCACAAGGACCTGCGCCGCGCCCGCGCCGCCGCGGAGAACATCATCCCGACCTCCACCGGTGCCGCCAAGGCCACCGCGCTGGTCCTCCCGCAGCTCAAGGGCAAGCTGGACGGCATCGCCATGCGCGTGCCCGTCCCCACCGGCTCGGTCACCGACCTGGTCCTGGAGCTGGACCGCGAGGTCACCGCCGACGAGATCAACGCCGCCTTCCAGAAGGCCGCCGAGGGTCAGCTGAAGGGCATCCTGGAGTTCACCGAGGACCCGATCGTCTCCTCGGACATCGTGAACACCCCGGCGTCCTGCACCTTCGACTCGGGCCTCACCATGGCCCAGGGCAAGCAGGTCAAGGTCGTCGGCTGGTACGACAACGAGTGGGGCTACTCGAACCGCCTGGTCGACCTGACTGTCTTCGTCGGCGGCCAGCTCTGAATAATCTCTGCCTGACGCAGCACTAGGCACCGAGATGTGAGGACGGGGCTCGTAGGACGCGACGACGCGTCGTACGGGCCCCGTCCCATGACTGACGTTCGAACGGAGTCACCATGAAGACGATCGACGACCTTCAGGTAGCGGGGAAGCGGGTCTTTGTCCGCGCCGACCTGAACGTGCCACTGGACGGCACCACCATCACCGACGACGGCCGCATCCGCGCCGTGCAGCCGACCATCGCCAAGCTCGCCGCCGCGGGCGCCCGCGTGGTCGTCGCCTCGCACCTGGGCCGCCCCAAGGGCGCCCCGGACCCGGCCTTCTCGCTCGCCCCCGCGGCGCGGCGGCTGGGCGAGCTGCTCGGGCAGGACGTCGCGTTCGCCACCGACACGGTCGGCGAGTCCGCGCAGGCGACCGTGGCGGGCCTCGCCGACGGCCAGGTGGCCGTCCTGGAGAACCTCCGCTTCAACGCGGGCGAGACCAGCAAGGACGACGCCGAGCGCGGCGCGTTCGCGGACCAGCTGGCGAAGCTGGCCGACCTGTACGTCGGCGACGGCTTCGGCGCCGTGCACCGCAAGCACGCCTCGGTGTACGACCTGCCGGCCCGGCTGCCGCACGCGGCCGGCGACCTGATCGCCGCCGAGGTCACGGTCCTGAAGAAGCTCACCGAGGACGTCCAGCGCCCGTACGCGGTCGTGCTCGGCGGCGCCAAGGTCTCCGACAAGCTCGGCGTCATCGACCACCTCCTGGAGAAGGCCGACCGCATCCTGATCGGCGGCGGCATGGCGTACACCTTCCTCAAGGCCAAGGGCCACGAGGTCGGCAAGTCGCTGCTGCAGGAGGACCAGGTCCCGGCCGTCCTGGAGTACCTGGCACGCGCCGAGAAGAAGGGCGTGGAGTTCGTCCTGCCCGTCGACGTCATGGTCTCGGCCGATTTCCCGGACCTGAAGACCAAGGCCCCGGCGAACCCCGGTACGGTCGCCGCGGACGCCATCCCGGCCGATCATGAGGGCCTGGACATCGGCCCGAAGACCCGGGAGCTGTACGCCGCCAAGCTCAAGGACGCGGCCACCATCTTCTGGAACGGCCCGATGGGTGTCTTCGAGCACCCGGACTACGCGAACGGCACCAAGGCCGTCGCGCAGGGCCTGCTCGACTCGGAAGCCTTCACCGTCGTCGGCGGCGGGGACTCGGCCGCTGCCGTACGCCTGCTCGGTTTCGACGAGAATGCTTTCGGCCACATCTCGACCGGTGGCGGCGCCAGCCTCGAATACCTCGAAGGCAAGACGCTCCCCGGTCTCGCCGCTCTGGAGGACTGAACAAACGTGAGTAGCCGTACCCCGCTGATGGCGGGCAACTGGAAGATGAACCTCAACCACCTCGAGGCCATCGCCCACGTCCAGAAGCTCGCCTTCGCGCTCGCCGACAAGGACTACGAGGCCGTCGAGGTCGCGGTCCTGCCGCCCTTCACCGATATCCGCTCGGTGCAGACCCTGGTCGACGGCGACAAGCTGAAGATCAAGTACGGCGCCCAGGACATCTCGGCGCACGACTCCGGTGCCTTCACCGGTGAGGTCTCCGGTTCCATGCTCGCCAAGCTGAAGTGCGCTTACGTGGCCATCGGCCACAGCGAGCGCCGCCAGTACCACGGCGAGGACGAGGCGGTCTGCAACGCCAAGGTCAAGGCCGCTTTCAAGCACGGCATCACGCCGATCCTGTGCGTCGGTGAGGGCCTGGACGTCCGCAAGGCGGGCAATCAGGTCGCGCACACCCTCGCCCAGGTCGACGGCGCGCTGAAGGGCGTCCCGGCCGAGCAGGCCGAGACCATCGTGATCGCGTACGAGCCGGTGTGGGCCATCGGCACCGGCGAGGTCGCCACCCCGGAGGACGCGCAGGAGGTCTGCGGTGCGATCCGCCGCCGCCTCGCGGAGCTGTACAGCCAGGACCTCGCCGACAAGGTGCGCATCCAGTACGGCGGCTCGGTGAAGTCCGGGAACGTCGCGGCGATCATGGCCCAGCCGGACGTCGACGGCGCGCTGATCGGCGGCGCCGCGCTGGACGCCGACGAGTTCGTCAAGATCGTTCGATTCCGCGACCAGTAGCGGTCACGCTGCGCTCGGTACCACCGTGAGCAGCAGCTATGACGACGGGCCCGGCCCGTCGTAGGCTGTCGGGGCCGGGTCCCGGTGTCACACGACGCCGCCCCGGCCCCGCACCGTAGAACCGCTTGTCCTTCCGTCCGCCAGTCCTAGAGAGTTGGTCCACCAGTGGTCATGGGATTCTCGATCGCCCTCATCGTCTTCAGCGCGCTGCTGATGATGCTGGTGCTCATGCACAAGGGGAAGGGCGGCGGCCTGTCCGACATGTTCGGTGGCGGTATGCAGTCCTCGGTCGGCGGTTCCTCCGTCGCCGAGCGGAACCTCGACCGCATCACCATCGTCGTCGGCCTGCTCTGGTTCGCCTGCATTGTCGTCCTGGGCATCCTGATGAAGCTGGACAGCTGACGACGCCGGGTCTGTCACCCAAGAGCTGACACTCTGTCGAGGGCGCGGCTTATCATGAGTGCGGCGTCCTTCCGTGGCCGGGTAACTCCTGTCACTGGACGCGCGTTGGGCCTTACGTAGACTGGGCGCCCGCAGCGGAGGCTCCCATCGAGGCTTCGCAGCACCATGACGCAGGGAGTTACGACCGTGGCAAGTGGCAACGCGATCCGAGGAAGTCGGGTCGGGGCGGGGCCGATGGGGGAGGCCGAGCGGGGCGAGTCCGCGCCGCGCATCCGCATCTCCTTCTGGTGCTCCAACGGGCACGAGACACAGCCCAGCTTCGCCGGCGACGCGCAGATTCCTGACACTTGGGACTGCCCGCGCTGTGGCTTCCCCGCAGGCAAGGACCGGGACAATCCGCCGGACCCGCCGCGCACCGAGCCGTACAAGACGCACCTGGCGTACGTACGGGAGCGCCGGACGGACGCGGACGGCGAGGCGATTCTCGCGGAGGCTCTCGCCAAGCTCCGCGGCGAGATCTGAGGACGCGGCCCCGGCGGCGCCGAACGCCCGCGTCCGGCGGAGGAGAAGAGTGTGCACCGGCCCGGCCGGAGGGTTTCGGCCTTCCTGCCGGGCCGGCCGCGTTCCGCTGTTCGAGTGGCTTCGCAGGTGAATGCGGTACGGACACATGGGTGTCAGCCGTTCGACGGCGGGCGGACATCTCATCTCCTCCCCTGATCAATTAGGTTGGGGGGTGGCGGGGCCGATACGAGACCAAAGAAGGCTGATGTCCGAGATGAACGCAGATGGCCGCAGCAGGCTCGACCAGACGTCCGAGTGGGCGGCCCTGGGGAAGCACCGCGAACAGCTCGCGAGCACGCATCTGCGAGAGCTGTTCGAGCAGGACCCCGGCCGTGCGGAGCGGTACTCGCTCCAGGTCGGCGACCTGCACCTGGACTACTCCAAGCACCTGGTGACCGACGAGACGCTGCGGCTGCTGCGCGAGCTGGCCGCCGCGACGAAGGTCACCGAGCTGCGGGACGCGATGTTCCGCGGCGAGAAGATCAATATCACCGAGAACCGCGCGGTGCTGCACACCGCGCTGCGCGCGCCAGGCTCGTCCGACATCGAGGTCGACGGTGAGAACGTCGTTCCGGCCGTGCAGCACGTGCTCACCAGGATGTCCACGTTCGCCGACCGGGTCCGCTCCGGCGACTGGAAGGGCCACACCGGCAAGCGCATCAAGACCGTTGTCAACGTGGGCATCGGCGGCTCGGACCTGGGCCCGGCGATGGCGTACGAGGCGCTGCGCGCGTACTCCGACCGCGACATGCAGTTCCGGTTCGTCTCCAACGTCGACGGCGCCGACCTGCACGAGGCCGTGCGCGACCTGGACCCGGCCGAGACGCTTTTCATCATCGCCTCGAAGACGTTCACCACCATCGAGACGATCACCAACGCGAAGTCGGCCCGCGACTGGCTGCTGACCGGCCTGCGGGCCGGGGACGAGGCGATCGCCAAGCACTTCGTGGCGCTGTCGACCAACGCCGAGAAGGTGTCGGAGTTCGGCATCGACACGGCGAACATGTTCGAGTTCTGGGACTGGGTCGGCGGCCGTTACTCGTACGACTCGGCCATCGGCCTCTCGCTGATGATCGCCATCGGCCCGGAGCACTTCCGCGAGATGCTGGCCGGCTTCCACCTCGTCGACGAGCACTTCCGCTGCGCGCCGCCCGAGGAGAACGCGCCGCTGCTGCTCGGCCTGCTCGGCGTCTGGTACGGCAACTTCTGGGACGCGCAGTCGCACGCGGTCCTGCCGTACAGCCACTACCTCTCCAAGTTCACCGCGTACCTCCAGCAGCTGGACATGGAGTCCAACGGCAAGTACGTGGGCCGGGACGGCCAGGAGGTCTCCTGGCAGACCGGTCCGGTGGTGTGGGGCACGCCCGGCACGAACGGCCAGCACGCGTACTACCAGCTGCTGCACCAGGGCACGAAGATGATCCCGGCCGACTTCATCGGTTTCGCGCAGCCGGTCGAGGACCTGCAGCCCGGTCTGGTGGCCCAGCACGACCTGCTGATGGCCAACCTCTTCGCGCAGGGCCAGGCGCTCGCCTTCGGCAAGACGCCGGAGCAGGTGCGCGCCGAGGGCGTGCCCGAGGAGCTGGTGACGCACAAGACGTTCAAGGGCAATCGCCCCTCCACGACCATCCTGGCCAAGGAGCTCAGCCCGTCCGTGCTGGGCCAGCTGATCGCCCTCTACGAGCACAAGGTGTTCGTCCAGGGCGCCATCTGGAACATCGACTCCTTCGACCAGTGGGGCGTGGAGCTCGGCAAGGTCCTCGCCAAGCGTGTGGAGCCCGCCCTGACCGAGGGCGCCGAGGTCGAGGGCCTGGACGCCTCGACGAAGTCGCTGGTCGCCACCTACCGCACGATGCGGGGGCGTTGATCCCGATGCACGAGGACGCGCTCATGAGCTTTCTGAACCTGCTGACCCCGGAGAACCGCCAGTGGCTGGTGGACCAGCCCGCGGCCAAGCAGCAGGAGGTGGCCGCCCGGCACCTCGAAGCGGAGCAGGGCGACAAGGAGGCCGCCCTCGGCCCGTACAACACCGTGGACGAGGACGTCGAGGGTGTCGCGGTGGGCGACCTCCAGAACCCGGCACGGCTGGCCAACGCCATGGTGCGCCAGGAGCGGGAGCGGCAGGCGTGAGCGGCTGAGTGCCCCGCCCGGACACGACGACGGCCCGGCTCCTACGGTGATCCACCGTAAGAGCCGGGCCGTTCGTCGTGCGGCGTACCTTTCAGGCGCTCAGGCCGAGGCCGGCGGGTACAGACCGCGCGGCAGCTGGGAGGCGGCCGCCTCGTCCAGCAGCCAGAGCGTACGGCTGCGGCCGTACGCGCCCGCCGCGGGCGCCTGTATCTCGCCCGCACCGGAGAGGGCCATCGCGGCCGCGTTCGCCTTGTCCTCGCCCGCCGCGAGCAGCCAGACCTCCCGCGCCGCGCGGATGGCGGGCAGGGTCAGCGAGATCCGGGTGGGCGGCGGCTTGGGCGCGCCGTGCACGCCGACCACCGTCCGCTCGGTCTCCCGCGTCGCCGGGTGCTCCGGGAAGAGCGAGGCGACGTGGGTGTCCGGGCCGACGCCCAGCAGGAGGACGTCGAAGGACGGGACGGGTCCGTGGTCCTCCGGGCCCGCCGACGCGGCCAGTGCCGCCGCGTACGCCTCGGCCGCCGCGTCGGCGTCACCGCCGTACGCGCCGTCCGAGGGCGCCATCACATGCACCCGTGCCGGGTCCAGCGGGACGCTGTCCAGCAGCGCCTCACGGGCCTGGGTGTGGTTGCGCTCCGGGTCGCCCTCGGGCAGGAACCGCTCGTCGCCCCACCACAGGTCCAGCCGGGACCAGTCGACCGCGTCCCGGGCGGGCGCCTCGGCGAGGGCCGCGAGCAGCCCGTTGCCGTTGCGGCCGCCGGTCAGCACGACGGAGGCGTAGCCGCGCGCCGCCTGGGCGTCCACGATCTTCGTGATCAGCCGGGCCGCGGCGGCCTTGGCCATCAGTTCCTTGTCGCGGTGGACGACGACCTGCGGCGCGCTCACTTGGCGGCCGCCTTCTTCGCGGGCGTCTTCTTCGCCGCGGCCTTGCCCTTGGGGGCGTCCTCGGCGGACTGCGGCTCGGCCTCGGCCTCCTGCTCGGCGGCCTCGACGGTCTTCGCCGAGACGCCGGGCTGACCGTCCTTGTACGCACCCAGCCGCTCCACGCCGTACTTCAGCGCGGACGCGTAGGTGTCGTCCGGGTCGAGCCGGCGCAGCTCCTCGGCGAGCAGCTCGGCGGTCTCCCGCCGCTGCAGCGCCACCGCGCGGTCCGGCTGGCCGGTCATGCACAGCGTGGCCATCGCGCCGTCCGGGCGGTCCAGCACGATCGGGCCGTTCTTGGTCTCCATGCGAACGGCCGTCAGGCCGGGGCCCGCGGAGAGCGTCCGCTCGACGGGGACGTGCAGCCGGTCCGCGAGCCACATGGCCAGCAGCTCGCAGCTGGGGTTGAACTCCTCGCCCTCGACCGTGACCGAGGTGACCTCGCTCGGCTGCTGGTCGAGCGCGGCGGCCAGCATCGAACGCCAGGGCGTGATGCGGGTCCAGGCCAGGTCGGTGTCGCCGGGGGTGTACGCCGCGGCGCGCGCGGTCAGTTCCCGGACCGGCTGCTCGGTGGCGTAAGTGTCGGTGACGCGGCGCTGGGCGAGCGACCCGAGCGGGTCGTTGGCCGGGTCGGTCGGGCCGCCGACCGGCCACCAGACCACCACGGGGGCGTCCGGCAGCAGCAGCGGCAGCACGACGGACTGGGCGTGGTTGATGGCCTCGCCGTGCAGCCGCAGTACGACCGTCTCGCCCGTACCGGCGTCCGCGCCGACCCGGACCTCGGCGTCGAGGCGCGGCTTGGCGCGGTCCCGCGGGGAGCGGCTGACGCGCTTGATGACGACCAGGGTGCGCGAGGGGTGCTCGCGCGAGGCGTTGTTGGCGGCCCTGACCGCGTCGTAGGCGTTCTCCTCGTCGGTGACGATGACGAGGGTGAGCACCATGCCGACGGCCGGCGTGCCGATGGCACGGCGGCCCTGGACCAGCGCCTTGTTGATCTTGCTGGCCGTGGTTTCGGTGAGATCGATCTTCATGGCCGACGCCAGCTCCGTCCGTCTCGTGCGAGCATTTCGTCCGCCTCGACGGGTCCCCAGGTACCCGCCGGGTACTGCGCGGGCTTGCCGTGCTTGTCCCAGTACTGCTCGATCGGGTCGAGGATCTTCCAGGACAGCTCGACCTCCTCCGTGCGCGGGAAGAGGTTGGCGTCGCCGAGGAGGACGTCCAGGATCAGGCGCTCGTACGCCTCGGGGCTGGACTCCGTGAAGGACTCGCCGTACGCGAAGTCCATCGACACGTCCCGCACCTCCATCGAGGTACCCGGGACCTTCGAGCCGAACCGGACCGTCACGCCCTCGTCCGGCTGCACCCGGATGACCAGGGCGTTCTGCCCCAGCTCCTCGGTGGCGGTGTGGTCGAAGGGGGAGTGCGGGGCGCGCTGGAAGACGACCGCGATCTCGGTGACGCGGCGGCCCAGGCGCTTGCCGGTGCGCAGGTAGAAGGGCACGCCCGCCCAGCGGCGGTTGTCGATGCCCAGCTTGATCGCGGCGTAGGTGTCGGTCTTCGACTGGGGGTCGATGCCCTCTTCCTGGAGGTAGCCGACGGCCTTCTCGCCGCCCTGCCAGCCTTCCGCGTACTGCGCGCGGACCGTCTCCTTGCCCAGGTCCTTGGGCAGCCGGACGGCGCCGAGGACCTTGGCCTTCTCCGCGACGAGCGCGTCCGCGTCGAAGGAGGCGGGCTCCTCCATGGCGGTCAGCGCGAGCAGCTGGAGGAGGTGGTTCTGGATCACGTCACGCGCGGCGCCGATGCCGTCGTAGTAGCCGGCCCGGCCGCCGATGCCGATGTCCTCGGCCATCGTGATCTGTACGTGGTCCACGTAGGAACGGTTCCACAGGGGCTCGAACATCGTGTTGGCGAAGCGCAGCGCCAGGATGTTCTGGACCGTCTCCTTGCCGAGGTAGTGGTCGATCCGGAAGACCTCTTCCGGCGGGAAGACCTCGTGCACGATGCGGTTGAGCTCGCGGGCGCTCTCCAGGTCGTGCCCGAACGGCTTCTCGATGACCGCGCGGCGCCAGGAGTCCTCCTTCTGGTCCGCCAGCCCGTGCTGCTTGAGCTGCTGGACGACCTTGGGGAAGAACTTCGGCGGCACCGAGAGGTAGAACGCGAAGTTGCCGCCGGTGCCCTGGGCCTTGTCCAGATCGTGGATCGTGGACTTCAGCGTCTCGAAGGCCGCGTCGTCGTCGAAGTTGCCCTGGACGAAGCGCATGCCCTGGCTGAGCTGCTGCCAGACCTCCTCGCGGAAGGGGGTGCGCGAGTGTTCCTTGACCGCGTCGTGCACGACCTGGGCGAAGTCCTCGTTCTCCCAGTCGCGGCGGGCGAAGCCGATGAGCGAGAAGCCCGGCGGGAGAAGCCCGCGGTTGGCGAGGTCGTAAACGGCGGGCATCAGCTTTTTACGTGACAAATCGCCCGTGACGCCGAAGATGACGAGGCCCGACGGCCCCGCGATACGCGGGAGCCGTCGGTCCGCGGCGTCACGAAGCGGGTTGGCTCCGTGAACTGTGCTCAAGAGTCTCAGCCCTCCGAAGGAGCGAGGCGCTTCAGCTCCGCCTCGGTCGACTTGAGCAGGTCGTTCCAGGCCGCCTCGAACTTGTCGACGCCCTCGTCCTCCAGCAGCTGGACGACCTCGTCGTACGAGACGCCGAGCTTCGCGAGCGCGTCGAGGTCGGCCTTGGCCGCCTCGTACTTGCCGGCGATGGTGTTGCCGGTGACCTCACCGTGGTCGGCGACGGCCTCCAGGGTGGCCTCCGGCATGGTGTTGACCGTGCCCGGGGCGACCAGGTCGTCGACGTACAGGGTGTCCTTGAGGGACGGGTCCTTCACGCCGGTCGAGGCCCACAGCGGGCGCTGCTTGTTGGCGCCGGCCTTGTCCAGGGCGGCCCAGCGCTCGCCGGAGAAGACCTCCTCGAACGCCTGGTAGGCCAGGCGGGCGTTGGCGAGGGCCGACTTGCCCTTGAGGGCCTTGGCCTCGTCGGTGCCGACGGCGTCCAGACGCTTGTCGATCTCGGTGTCCACGCGGGACACGAAGAAGGACGCCACGGAGTGGATCTTGCCCAGCTCCAGGCCCGCGGCCTTGGCCTTCTCCAGGCCGGCGAGGTAGGCGTCCATGACCTCGCGGTAGCGCTCCAGCGAGAAGATCAGCGTGACGTTGACGCTGATGCCCTTGCCGATGACCTCGGTGATCGCGGGCAGGCCCGCCTTGGTCGCCGGGATCTTGATGAGCGTGTTCGGGCGGTCCACCAGCCAGGCCAGCTGCTTGGCCTCGGCCACGGTCGCCTTGGTGTTGTGCGCCAGGCGCGGGTCGACCTCGATGGAGACCCGGCCGTCCTGGCCGCCGGTCGCGTCGAAGACGGGCCGCAGGATGTCGGCCGCGTCCCGCACGTCGGCGGTGGTGATCATGCGGATGGCCTCCTCGACGGTGACCTTCCGGGCCGCGAGGTCGGAGACCTGCTGCTCGTAGCCGTCACCCGAGGAGATCGCCTTCTGGAAGATCGACGGGTTGGTGGTGACACCCACCACGTGGCTCTGGTCGATCAGCTCGGCGAGGTTGCCGGACGTGATGCGCTTGCGCGACAGGTCGTCCAGCCAGATCGCAACGCCTTCGTCGGAAAGGCGCTTGAGTGCGTCTGTCATGGGAATTGCATCTCCTACTTGTCGTCTACGGTCGTCAGCGCGCGGCGGCGTCGATCGATTCCCGCGCGGCGGCGGCCACGTTCTCGGGCGTGAAGCCGAACTCGCGGAAGAGGACCTTGCCGTCCGCGGAGGCACCGAAGTGCTCCAGCGAGACGATGCGGCCGGCGTCGCCCACGTACTTGTGCCAGGTCAGGCCGATGCCCGCCTCGACGGCCACGCGAGCCTTGACAGCCGGCGGCAGGACGCTGTCCTTGTACGCCTGGTCCTGCTCGTCGAACCACTCCACGCACGGCATCGAGACGACGCGCGTCGGGACGCCCGCGGCCTGCAGCTGCTCACGCGCCTCGACCGCGAGGTGCACCTCGGAGCCGGTGGCGATCAGCACGACCTGCGGCTCGCCGCCCTCGGCGTCGAACAGGACGTAGCCGCCCTTGGCGACACCCTCGGCGTTGGGCTCGTACGTCGGCACGCCCTGACGGGTCAGCGCCAGGCCGTGCGGGGCGCCCTTGCCGTACTCCTTGGTCCAGCGCTTGTTGATCTCGGCCCAGGCCAGCGCGGTCTCGTTGGCGTCCGCCGGGCGGACGACGTTGAGGCCGGGGATGGCGCGCAGCGAGGCCAGGTGCTCCACCGGCTGGTGGGTCGGGCCGTCCTCGCCGAGACCGATCGAGTCGTGCGTCCACACGTAGGTGACCGGCAGGTGCATCAGGGCCGAGAGGCGCACGGCGTTGCGCATGTAGTCGGAGAACACCAGGAAGGTGCCGCCGTAGATGCGGGTGTTGCCGTGCAGCGCGATGCCGTTCATCTCCGCGGCCATGGAGTGCTCGCGGATGCCGTAGTGGATCGTGCGGCCGTACGGGTCGGCCTCCGGCAGCGGGTTGCCCACCGGCAGGAACGAGGAGTTCTTGTCGATGGTGGTGTTGTTCGAGCCGGCGAGGTCGGCGGAGCCGCCCCACAGCTCGGGAATCACGCCGCCCAGCGCCTGCAGGACCTTGCCGGAGGCGGCACGGGTGGCCACCGCCTTGCCGGTCTCGAAGCAGGGCAGCTGCTCCTCCCAGCCGGCCGGCAGCTCGCCGGCGCGGATGCGGTCGAACTCGGCCGCGCGCTCGGGGTTGGCGGTCCGCCACTCGCCGAAGGACTTCTCCCACTCGGCCTTGGCGTCACTGGCGCGATCCTGGAGCGAACGGGTGTGCGACAGGACCTCGTCGGCGACCTCGAAGTCCTTCTCGGGGTCGAACCCGAGGACGCGCTTGGTGGCCGCGACCTCCTCGCCGCCGAGCGCCGAGCCGTGCGCGGCCTCGGTGTTCTGGGCGTTGGGGGCGGGCCAGGCGATGATGGAACGCATCGCGATGAAGGACGGGCGCTCGGTCTCGGCCTTGGCCGCCTCGATCGCCGCGTACAGCGCCTCGGGGTCGAGGTCGCCGTTCTCCTTCGGCTCCACGCGCTGGACGTGCCAGCCGTACGCCTCGTACCGCTTGACGGTGTCCTCGGAGATGGCCGTCTCGGTGTCGCCCTCGATCGAGATGTGGTTGTCGTCCCACAGCATGATCAGGTTGCCGAGCTTCTGGTGCCCGGCCATGGACGACGCCTCGGCGGAGATGCCCTCCTGGAGGCAGCCGTCGCCGGCGATGGCGTAGATGTGGTGGTCGAACGGCGAGGTGCCGGGAGCGGCGTCCGGGTCGAACAGGCCGCGCTCGTACCGGGCGGCCATCGCCATGCCCACTGCGTTGGCCACGCCCTGGCCCAGCGGGCCGGTGGTGGTCTCGACACCCACGGTGTGGCCGTACTCCGGGTGGCCCGGGGTCTTGGAACCCCAGGTGCGGAAGGCCATCAAGTCCTCCAGCTCCAGGCCGAAACCGGCCAGGTAGAGCTGGATGTAGAGGGTCAGGGACGAGTGGCCGGCGGACAGCACGAACCGGTCGCGGCCGGTCCAGTCCGGGTCGGCGGGGTCGTGCCGCATGACCTTCTGGAAAAGGGTGTAGGCGGCAGGAGCGAGGCTCATGGCCGTGCCCGGGTGGCCGTTACCGACCTTCTGCACGGAATCCATGGCCAGAACGCGGACGGTATCGACAGCCCGCTGGTCCAGATCGGTCCACTCAAGACCTGTGGTGGTCGGCTTGGTGCTCACCCTGGGTCAGGGCTCCTCTCCACATGTCGAATGCCGGGGGTCGGAAATGCCCTCGGACGCTGTCGAGCCTACCTTCGCGGGAGCCGCATTTTTCCGCCGGAACCCCGCTTGCCGTCACCTGCAACACATGAGTTTTCAGGCCCCCGAACGAGCGCCCGAATGAGCAGGTGAACGCCCAGGAGACAGCGGGTATCGGCGCTGGGTTCAGACTGCCGTCCGGTGCCCCCTTTCGCCCGCTGAACGTCCGCGTGTCCGGGCACTCGGGTGCGATTCCTCCCGGCCGCCGCTGCGCCAACACGAACCCACCCCCGCGAAGATCGCGCTATCCCCAACGTCTAGAGTGGCGTGGTACGCGCAAGTCTTCACCGGGCCTTCACTGCCCGATTGTGCTTGCTGGCCTTATCTCCGCGGCGCCAGCCGCAGAAGTTACTTCCAGGGGTGTGCGTGACGGCCGTCGAATCCCGTCCTGCGGGTGGGGGCACCTCCCAAGCTCTTCAAGCTATGGGGGAGCTCTCTGTGAGCGCAGGGAGTTCCGGTCCGGGTGACCGGCCGTTCGGGGCCCGGCTCAAGGCATTCGTGGCGCTGACCAAGCCGCGGATCATCGAGCTGCTGCTCATCACGACCGTTCCGGTGATGTTCCTCGCCGAGCAGGGCGTGCCCGACCTGACGCTGGTGCTCCTCACCTGCGTCGGCGGCTATCTCTCGGCCGGCGGCGCCAACGCGCTGAACATGTACATCGACCGCGACATCGACGCGCTGATGGACCGCACGTCGCAGCGGCCGCTGGTCACCGGAATGGTCAGCCCGCGCGAGTGCCTGGTCTTCGGCATCTCGCTCGCGGTGATCTCCACGCTGCTCTTCGGACTGACCGTCAACTGGCTGTCCGCATGGCTCTCGCTGGGCGCGCTGCTGTTCTACGTGGTCGTCTACACGATGATCCTGAAGCGCCGCACCTCGCAGAACATCGTCTGGGGCGGCATCGCGGGCTGCCTGCCGGTCCTCATCGGCTGGTCCTCGGTGACCAACTCGATGTCGTGGGCGCCGGTCATCCTCTTCCTGGTGATGTTCTTCTGGACGCCGCCGCACTACTGGCCGCTGTCCATGAAGGTGAAGGAGGACTACGCGCGCGTCGGCGTGCCGATGCTCCCCGTCCTGGCCTCGAACAAAGTGGTCGCGCGGCAGATCGTGCTCTACAGCTGGGTGATGGTCGGCGTGTCGCTGCTGCTGCAGCCGCTGGGCTACACCGGCTGGTTCTACACGGTGGTCGCCGTCCTGTGCGGTGCCTTCTGGCTGAAGGAGGCGCACGGCCTGCAGGCCCGCGCCAAGGCCGAGGTCACGGGCGCCAAGCTCAAGGAGATGCGGCTCTTCCACTGGTCGATCACGTACGTGTCGCTGCTCTTCGTGGCCGTCGCCGTCGATCCCTTCCTGCGCTGAGCCGTCATACGGGCGCAGGCCCACCGCACTTCCGAAGGCCGTCGTGACCGATCCCATACGGGAGGTCACGGCGGCCTTCTTCCATGCGGCGTTTACCGGTCGGTAGCATGCGGCCATGTCAGAGACCACGCAGGCGGACGAGCGGCTGGACAAGCGCTCCGAGAAGCAGGCCGCCAAGCTCGCCCGGGAGATGCAGGCTTTCGCCAGGAGCCACGGCGGCAGCGCCGAGGGCCAGTTGGCGCACATAGGCCGGGGCCGGACCCGGGTCGCCCTGGTCGGCGCCAACGGCGAGTGGGGCAACCTCGTGGCCCGCTCGTACGAAGCCGCGAAGAAGGGCGCCGAGAAGGCGGGCATCACCCTGCACGACGACTTCGACGGCGAGCTGGCCGCCAAGGTGCGCACCGGCCGCTACGAGTGGTCGCGGATGGCCGGGCTCCAGCTGGGCGGGCCGTCCAACGACTGACGGCGGACCCCATGCACAAAGCCTGCCGGCCACGGTCCTCGGACCGTGGCCGGCAGGCTTTTGCGTGAAGTCGGTGGACCCCTTCTGCGGGGAAGGGGCCGGCAGGCGCCTCAGACCGCCGTGGCGGCCTTGGGAGCCTCGGCGGGCTCCTGCTCCCCGGCGGGGGCCGGAACGGCCGCCAGCGGGCCGCGCTCGCGCAGCGAGAGGAAGACCCGCAGCACGCAGATCCACACCAGCGTCGAGCCGAACATGTGGATGCCGACGACCAGCTCCGGCAGGTGCAGGAAGTACTGCACGTAGCCGATGACGCCCTGGAAGGCGAGGCAGCCGAAGAGCTCCAGGAGCATCCGGCGCGGCGCCGCGGGAGCCTTGACCGCACGCAGCGTGAACCACAGGGCGACGCTCAGGCCGACCACGATGTACACGAAGTCCACGTGCAGCTGGGTGATCTCCTGCCAGTCCAGCGGGATGCGGTGCACCTTGCGCGCGTCACCCGCGTGCGGGCCGGCGCCGGTGACGATCGTGCCGATCAGGGTGAGTGCGGCGGTGGCCACCACCAGCAGCCAGGAGAGCTGGCGGACCGGCCGGGCGACCAGGTCGCGCGGCTCCTCGTCGCCCTCGGAGGCCCGCCGCCACGAGACCACCGCCACCGTGAGCAGCGCCGTCGACACCAGGAAGTGCGCGCTGACGATGTACGGGTTCAGGCCCGTCAGTACGGTGATGCCGCCGACCACGGCGTTGCCCATGACCACCCAGAACTGCGCCCAGCCGAGCCGGGTGAGCGAGCGGCGCCGGGGGTGCCGGGCGCGGGCGGCGATGATGAAGAGGCCGATGACCGCGCACAGCACGTAGGTGAGCAGGCGGTTGCCGAACTCGATGATGCCGTTGATGCCCATCTCGTGGGTCGGCGTGAGGCTGCCGGGGGTGCACTGGGGCCACGTGGAGCAGCCCAGACCCGACTGGGTGAGCCGGACCGCGCCGCCGGTCACGACGATGACGACGGCCATGACAACCGTGGCGAGCGCGGCACGTCGCACGAAGGCAGCCGACGGCTGCCAGCGACGGGCGATCTGCTCCAGGGGATTCAGCGAATTCGGCACGGAGCCATCGTAGGCGGCGGCTTGTGCGTCTTTTCACGAGGGGTGCGAAAGGGTCGTACCGCGTACTCCTCGTGGTCCGCGGGTCACTCCCAGCGGAACAGCTTCGCCGCCGCGCCCAGCCCCAGTACCGCCCAGGCCGCGAGGATGCCGAGGTCGGCCCAGGGGAGGCCCGCGCCGTGCTGGAGGACGTCGCGCAGCCCGTCCGAGAGCGCCGAGATCGGCAGCAGCTGCAGTGCGGACTGCAGGGCGCCGGGGAACTTCTCCAGCGGCACGATGACGCCGCCGCCGACCAGCAGGAGCAGGAAGACCAGGTTGGCCGCGGCGAGCGTGGCCTCGGCCTTGAGCGTGCCGGCCATGAGGAGGCCGAGCCCGGAGAAGGCCGCGGTGCCGAGGATCAGCAGCAGCACGACCCATACGGGGTTGCCGTGCGGCGACCAGCCGAGCGCGAAGGCGACCACGGTCAGCAGCACGATCTGCAGGACCTCCGTGACCAGCACGGAGCAGGTCTTGGCGGTCATCAGCGCCCAGCGGGGGAGCGGTGAGGCGCCGAGCCGCTTGAGCACTCCGTAGCGCCGCTCGAACCCGGTGGCGATGGCCTGCCCGGTGAAGGCGGTGGACATCACGGCGAGCGCGAGGATGCCGGGGGCGAGGAAGTCGACGGCCCGGCCCTTGCCCGTGTCGACGATGTCGACGGCGGAGAACAGGACGAGCAGCAGCGTCGGAATGACGACGGTGAGCAGCAGCTGCTCCCCGTTGCGCAGCAGCATCTTCGTCTCGAAGAGGGCCTGCGCGCGGATCATCCGGGAGAGCGGCGCCGCGCCGGGCTTCGGGGTGAACACACCCGTGGTCGTGCTCATGCGCGCAGCTCCTTACCCGTGAGCTCCAGGAAGACGTCCTCCAGGGTGTGCCGCTCGACCGCTATGCGGTCCGGCAGCACGCCGTTCTGCGCGCACCAGGAGGTGACGGTGGCCAGCAGCTGCGGGTCGATCGTGCCGTTGACCCGGTACGCGCCGGGCGTCAGCTCGGCCGCCGCGCAGTCGGCCGGCAGCGCCTTCAGGAGCGAGGCGAGGTCCAGGCCCGGCCGCCCGGTGAAGCGCAGGGTGTTCTCCGCGCCCCCCTTGCACAGCGACTCGGGGCTCCCCTGGGCGATGACCCGGCCCCCGTCGATGATCGCGACATCGTCGGCGAGCTGCTCGGCCTCGTCCATGAAGTGCGTGGTCAGCACCACGCTGACGCCGTCCGTACGGAGCTCGCGCACGAGGTCCCAGGTGGCGCGGCGGGCCTGCGGGTCCAGGCCCGCGGTCGGCTCGTCCAGGAAGACCAGCTCGGGACGGCCCACGACGGCCATGGCGAGCGCCAGGCGCTGCTGCTGGCCGCCGGAGAGCCGCCGGTAGGTCGTCCGGCCGCAGGAGCCCAGGCCCAGCCGCTCGATCAGGACGTCCACGTCGACGGGGTGGGCGTGCAGGGATGCGGTGTGCCGCAGCATCTCCTCGGCGCGGGCGCCCGCGTACACGCCACCCGACTGCAGCATCACGCCGATACGGGGGCGCAGCGCGGCGGCGTCGGCGACGGGGTCCAGGCCGAGGACGCGGACGGTGCCCGCGTCGGCGCGGCGGTACCCCTCGCAGGTCTCGACGGTGGTGGTCTTGCCGGCGCCGTTCGGGCCGAGAACGGCGGTGACGGTGCCGCGGGCGACGGTGAGGTGGAGCCCGTTCACGGCGGTCTTGGTCCCGTACCGCTTGACCAGGCCCGTGACCTCGACGGCGGGCTCGCGCCCGGGGGTCCGGGGAACGTCCCCCGGGGAGGTGCTGCGCATGACCCGCAGTCTACGAAGGAGCACCCCTCGGCTCCCACGGGGGCTCCCGCGTACCTGACGCCGAGCGGCCTTGCACTTAGGTTCCCCTAAGTGATAGAGGCCACCAGGCCCGGCTGCCTGCGAGGCTTGTCCTGGTCTGAAGAATTACGCAACAATGTCGTTGTGAAATACGCGAGCGAGGACCGACAGGTACCCGCGGCCACTCCGGCCGCCGGGCCGGTGACCTCCGCCTCCGCGCAGGTCACCGCCCAGGACGAGGCGCACGGCACGCGGAACCGCGTGGCGCGCTCCATCCTGGACCACGGCCCGTCCACCGCCGCCGAACTGGCAGAGCGGCTGGAGCTGACCCAGGCCGCCGTCCGCCGCCATCTCGACGCCCTCGCGGCCGAGGGTGTCGTGGAGCCCCGCGAGAAGCGGGTGTACGGCACGCGCTCCCGGGGCCGCCCCGCCAAGGCGTTCGCACTGACCGACTGCGGCCGGGACGCCTTCGACCAGGCGTACGACAGCCTGGCCTCCGACGCGCTGCGCTGGATCGCGCAGGCCGCGGGCGGCGGTGAGCGCGGCGAGGCCGCGGTCGCCGAGTTCGCCCGCGCCCGGCTGGAGGCCCAGGCGGCGGAGTACCGCTCGGCGGTCGAGGCCGCGTCCCCCGAGGAGCGCACGGCAGCCCTTGCGAAGGCGTTGACCGCGGACGGGTACGCTGCTACGGCGCGCAGCGCCCCCCACCTGCAACAAGGTGAACAGCTCTGCCAGCACCACTGCCCGGTCGCCCATGTGGCCGAGCAGTTCCCTCAGCTGTGCGAGGCGGAGACCGAGGTCTTCTCGCGCCTGCTCGGGACCCATGTGCAGCGTCTTGCCACCATCGCCCACGGCGACGGTGTCTGCACGACCTTCGTACCCAAGGCGACCGCCCAGGGCACCCCCAAGGCCCAGGGCCCTCCCAGGGCGACGAAGGCCACCGGCAAGGCCGACCACCGCACCACAAAGACCACCACAGCATCTGCAAGCACGGCCGGGAGGAACCCCGCATGACGCTCCCCACGGAGACTGCTCACCCCGAGCTCGAGGGTCTGGGCAAGTACGAATACGGCTGGGCCGACTCCGACGTCGCCGGCGCTTCCGCCAAGCGCGGCCTCTCCGAGGATGTCGTCCGCGACATCTCGGCGAAGAAGAACGAGCCGGAGTGGATGCTCAAGCTCCGTCTGAAGGGCCTGAAGCTCTTCGGCAAGAAGCCCATGCCGAACTGGGGCTCGGACCTCTCCGGCATCGACTTCGACAACATCAAGTACTTCGTCCGTTCCACCGAGCAGCAGGCTGCCAGCTGGGAGGAGCTGCCGGAGGACATCAAGAACACCTACGACAAGCTCGGCATCCCGGAGGCGGAGAAGCAGCGCCTGGTCGCCGGTGTCGCCGCGCAGTACGAGTCCGAGGTCGTCTACCACCAGATCCGTGAGGACCTGGAGGAGCAGGGCGTCCTGTTCCTGGACACCGACACCGCGCTCAAGGAGCACCCGGAGCTCTTCAAGGAGTACTTCGGCACGGTGATCCCGGCGGGTGACAACAAGTTCGCCTCGCTGAACACCGCGGTGTGGTCCGGCGGCTCGTTCATCTACGTGCCCCCGGGCGTGCACGTCGACATCCCGCTGCAGGCCTACTTCCGGATCAACACCGAGAACATGGGCCAGTTCGAGCGGACGCTGATCATCGTCGACGAGGACGCCTACGTCCACTACGTCGAGGGCTGCACGGCGCCGATCTACAAGTCGGACTCGCTGCACTCCGCCGTCGTGGAGATCATCGTGAAGAAGGGCGGCCGCTGCCGCTACACGACGATCCAGAACTGGTCGAACAACGTCTACAACCTGGTCACCAAGCGTGCCGTGGCCTACGAGGGCGCGACCATGGAGTGGGTCGACGGCAACCTCGGCTCCAAGGTCACGATGAAGTACCCGGCCGTCTACCTGATGGGCGAGCACGCCAAGGGCGAGACGCTGTCCATCGCCTTCGCGGGCGAGGGCCAGCACCAGGACGCCGGCTCCAAGATGGTCCACATGGCGCCGAACACCTCCTCCAACATCGTCTCCAAGTCGGTGGCGCGAGGCGGCGGCCGGACCTCCTACCGCGGTCTGGTCGAGATCGGCGAGGGCGCGGCGGGCTCCAAGTCCAACGTGCTGTGCGACGCCCTGCTGGTGGACACGATCTCCCGCTCGGACACCTACCCCTACGTGGACGTCCGCGAGGACGACGTGTCCATGGGCCACGAGGCGACCGTCTCCAAGGTCAGCGAGGACCAGCTCTTCTACCTGATGGCGCGCGGCCTCTCCGAGGACGAGGCCATGGCGATGATCGTCCGCGGCTTCGTCGAGCCCATCGCCCGCGAGCTGCCCATGGAGTACGCGCTGGAGCTCAACCGGCTGATCGAGCTGCAGATGGAGGGCTCGGTCGGCTGACCCGAGCCGCCCCCGGGCCGGGTCCACGGACCCGGCCCACCCCCGCCGCAGCAAACTTCTTGATCCAGAAAGCGAGCACTACGA